>JAPWUB010000101.1 GCA_028275745.1 Desulfurococcales archaeon
TAGCTGTTGAGACGCCTGAAGGTATATGGAGGATTTATGGTGGTCACAGGCTGTGGACGTCTCCAGAGGCTATGCCTAGAAGCTACTCCTTAGACGATAAGCCTGTTAAGGTCGTAGTTGCAGATAGTGAAGTTGTTGTTGAGGGTAATCCAGAGCCTTTGAACTCTGTTCAGAAGAGGATAATAGTTAGGGAAGGACCTGATGATCATAGCGTTGAGGTTGTTCACGAGATTAGAAACATTGGTAGGTGGCCAATAGAGTTCTCTTGCTGGGCCTTATCACTTATGAGAACCAATGGTTTCGCTATAGTACCCATAAAGCCTAGGTGTGTTGATGAAAGGTGCTTGCTGCCAGATAGAGTAATCTCTTTATGGCCCTATACATCGCTTAATGATAAGAGGATTGTATTTGGAGAACACTATATATTCGTTAAGCAGGATCCAAGCATTGAGAAGCCTCTTAAGATTGGTGTAAAGGCTAATCCAAGCTGGGTTGCTTACTATGTAGATGGCTTCCTATTCATAAAGGCATTCAAGCCGGTGGAGGCTACTTATCCAGACTTTGGCTCTACAGTTGAGGTTTACACCAATAATCTCTTCTTAGAGTTAGAGACATTAGGACCTTTAAGAAGAATTGAGCCAGGAGAAGTAAATAGACATGTAGAGCTATGGAAGGTCATTAAGGTGGGCTCCCTAGCTATAACAGAGAAAGATGTGGAGGAAAAGATTTTGCCTATAGTAAACGACATGCTAGAATCGCTGTGAATCCTTAACAAGACTTCTTTTTCGATCGTAGCCTTTACACCTATCTTTGCTGTGAAGTCCACAGGCTTCATATACAAGTCAAGCACATCAAATCTCATTTCAGGGTCTGCATGGATAAGCAAGTTGAAGCTGTATACCACTAGACCCGTAAATGTTGAGTGCATTGTAAGCCCATACCTCTACAGGTGTTGATCACGGGTCTAGCAAGTCAAATGAGAACTCTCAGACACGGACCACCTCTTAACAGCCCAGCTAAGGTTTAAACCAAGTACTATCCCAACCATATTTGCTCATCCTCCAGACCTAGCCAGCCATATATTTAAACCTTTATCACCTTAAACAACAGCTTTTTATCAGTTATACCGCATATTTACGTAGAGAACTAGCGTAAGCCTTAAAAACCGAAATGCTTTTAGTACTAGCAAGGATATGGTTGGTAGGTGATATTCTATGGCTGAGAAATCAAAATCTGATTTTGAGCCATACTATATGTGGGTTGATAAGAGCTATGTTCCTGATCCAAAGAACGATGTTATAGTAACCTTTAGGGTTACCCCAGCTGAGGGTTTCTCTATAGAGGATGTTGCTGGTGGTATAGCGGCTGAGAGCAGTACAGGTACTTGGACAACACTCTATATTTGGTATGATCAGAACAGACTTGAGAAGCTGAAGGGAAGGGCATACTTCTTTAAGGATCTCGGAGACGGGTCATGGCTTGTCAGGATAGCTTACCCTGTTGAGCTGTTTGAAGAGGGTAATATGCCTGGTTTCCTAGCTAGTGTAGCTGGGAACATATTTGGTATGAGGAGGGCTAAGTGGCTTAGGGTAGAGGACATATATCTGCCCCCACCATTCATAAAGCACTTTAAGGGACCTATTAAGGGGATTCAAGGAGTTAGAGACATATTCAAGGTGTACGACAGGCCAATTGTTGGTACAGTGCCTAAGCCAAAGGTTGGTTACACACCTGAAGAGGTTGAAAAGCTTGCTTACGAAATTCTTGTTGGAGGTATGGACTATATAAAGGATGATGAGAACCTGGTTAGCCCAAGCTACTGCAGGTTTGAGGCTAGAGCAAAGGCTATAATGAAGATTATTGATAGGGTTGAGAAGGAGACTGGAGAGAGAAAGGTTTGGTTCGCTAACATAACAGCAGATGTTAGGGAGATGGAGAGAAGGCTAAAGCTTGTAGCAGACTACGGCAATCCCTATGTAATGGTAGACGTAGTCGTTACAGGGTGGTCTGCACTTACATACATAAGGGACTTAGCAGAGGAGTATGGGCTAGCTATACATGCTCACAGGGCAATGCATGCAGCTATAACTAGGAACCCATACCACGGCATATCGATGTTTACTCTAGCAAAGCTCTACAGAGTCATAGGTGTTGACCAGCTACATATAGGTACACCAGAAGTTGGAAAGCTAGAGGCTAAAACGATAGATGTTATCAGGAATGCAAAGGTGCTGAGAGAAAACTCATTCAAGCCAGATCCAGATGACATATTCCACCTGGAGCAGGAATTCCTCCACATCAAACCAGCGTTACCAGTATCATCAGGAGGTCTTCACCCAGGAACACTACCAGAAGTTGTTAAGGTGTTAGGCAAAGACCTAGTTATACAGGTTGGCGGTGGAGTGATAGGGCATCCTGATGGCCCGAGAGCAGGAGCTGCTGCTGTAAGGCAAGCCCTTGAAGCTATAGCTAAGGGAATACCACTAGAGGACTACGCAAAGGATCATAAGGAGCTTAGAAGAGCCCTAGAGAAGTGGGGAACAGCAAGACCAATCTAATTGAAGCTGATTAGAACGATTTTTGTAACCGCACCTTCCTTTTATTTACACCTCTGAAGTATTGTACATAAGCTTTAAATGCAGTGTGTTAAGCTGTGAATGCTTGGTGAGGTTTTTGAGACAACTTTTTATAGGGATAGATCTTGGTACTAGTGGTGTGAAGATAGAGGTATATGATGCTGATGGCAATGTTTTGGGTGTTGGCAAGAGCTCTATATCAAGGCAGGCTGTAGATGAGTGGTTTAAGGCGTTGAAGGAGGCTGTGCCAGATGTTGTGAGGAGGTGCAGTGATTGTGAGAAGCATGTTTCTGTTACTAGCACTTCTGGAACTGTGCTGGGTGTTGATGCTTATGGTAATGTGCTTTACGGTCCTAGCATGTATTATGAGAGGGATGAGAAGGTTTTTGAGGAGGTAAAGGGTTTAACATCTATAGAGAAGCTGGGTAGGAAAGGCGTTAAGGTTGACCCAACATCGCCTATTGTTAAGATATATCGCTTAAGGAGGTATAATCCAGATCTCTACAACAGGATTAGGTGGTTCATCTCTCCCACGACATTCATTCTTTACAGCCTTCTCTACGGCTCTGAAGCTCCATGGGAAGATGTCTACATGGACTACACAAACGCTTTGAAGTTTGGGCTAGACATAACATCTAATCCTCCTAAATGGTTTGAGGAAGTGTTTCACGATCTAGATCTAGACCTAGAGAAGCTACCTAGACTTGCTCCTGTTGGTGAGTATATGGGTGTTGCTAGGAGTAGACTTGCTGAGGAGACGGGTCTTAAAGGCGCTCACCTATACCAGGGATTGACAGATGGCAACGCTGCTGCTATTGCTGGTGGAGCTGTAGACCTAGGCGATGTAAGCATCTACACAGGGTCTACAACAGTTCCTAAAGCAGTTGTTGAGGAGATACATGAGCACCCAGCCCTATACTACCACATACACCC
>JAPWUB010000102.1 GCA_028275745.1 Desulfurococcales archaeon
TTAATATATGCTTGTAATATTTGCTAAAGCGTTAGAACACAAAAAGTGTTGTAAAGCATGGTATAGTAACAGTATATTGTGCATACTTAGAAAGTGATATGAGCTGGCAAGTTAAGTTAATTGCTTCTAGTTACATCGTTTAACTTAAAAAGCTGCATAAACATATTTTGATTTTGGTTTAAATATGTTAAATATGCAGAAATCGTGTAGGTGTAAATATATTGAAAGGTGATTGGGGTATGAGTAGGTTTAGGCTTGGTGTAGCAAGGGTTGGTGAGAGATATGATGCTATTGTTGTTGGTGCTGGTCCAGCTGGTTTGACTGCTGCGCTGTACTTGGCTAGGTATAATGTTAAAACAGTTGTTGTTAGTAAGGATCTTGGAGGTAACATGGCTATAGCGCCACTTGTTGATGATTATCCTGGTATTCCAGAGGTTCCTGGAGCTAAGCTTGCAGACATGTTTGTTAACCATGTTAAGAAGTATGGTGTTCCAATAATTGTTGGTGATCCTGTTACTAGTGTTAAGAGAGAAGGTGATATGTGGTGTATTGAAACAGAGAGTGGTAGGAGGATCTGCGCCTACGTAGTTATCCTAGCTATTGGTGCTGAGAAGAGGAAGCTTAATGTCCCAGGAGAGGATAGGTTCGTTGGCAAGGGAGTGTCGTACTGTGCTACATGTGACGGACCTCTATTCAAGGATAAGGTTGTGGCAGTTGTTGGTGGAGGAAACTCAGCGCTTACAAGCGCACTTTACTTAGCATCTATAGCTAGGAAGGTATACCTAATACATAGGAGGGATAGCTTCAAGGCATTCCCAGTATATGTGGAGAAGGTTAAGAGCAATCCAAAGATAGAGCTTGTACTAAACAGTATTGTCACCGAGATTCTAGGCGATAAGAAGGTTACCGGTATTAGAGTCAGGAATGTTGATACTGGTGAGGAGAGGGTTATAGATGTTGACGGAGTATTCATAGAGATAGGGTCTGAACCACCGAAGGATTTCCTAAAGTCAATTGGCCTAGAGCTTGATGAGGAGGGATACATAGCCGTAAACCCTGATATGAGCACAAACCTACCAGGAATATTTGCTTGCGGTGATGTTGCTGGAGGAAAGTACGCGTATAGATTTGAGCAGATAATAACAGCCGCTGCAGAAGGAGCGATAGCAGCTGATGCAGCGTATAAGTACCTACTAAAGATTAGGTCGGCAAAGACTGAGGAGTCCAGAGGCTAGGCGTGAAGAGCTATTCTAACAGCTTCTCTATGCAATGGTGTTTGCCAAGCAACGAACTTCCCTACACCAATCTCAGGATCTTTCTCTGGTGGAGGTTCATCAACCCAGAACTTGTGCTCCCTAGGATAAAGATCGCAGACTATGAGGTTTCTCTCAATAAGCTCATTTATGAGCTCTTGCGGCACATCAGGACTCCACAGATGGTCTGGATTCTCAACAGCTAGCTCTAACCACTTCCTCCATCTAGCCACAAAGCTGGGAACCAATTGCTTTGACTTAATAAGCTCAGTAACAACCTTATTGACATCCCACTCTGCTTGATAAAGCTTTGAAAGGGCATCAGGATTTCCACTAGTAAGCCTCCAAACCTCGTCAAAGCTTGGTTTTGGTCCAGGGATCCTCTCATAGAGCTCTTCAAAGCCCTTTCCACTCATGTTCCACATAAGCATTATCTCCGCCCATCTATGCTTGCCAATTCTCCATCTAGACAGGCCTTCGCTAGTAGCAACAATAATTACGATGTTTTCGTAGGGTTCTGGTGGGTACTCAATGATGTTTAGAAGCATCTTCGTATACATCTCAGCCTTATCCAATCCAATAGCCTGGAAAACCTCGTCAACAAGAATAGCAACCTTCTTCCTCATCCACCTCTTCAACAATTGATTTGCCAAGTATATCACCAGATCAACAAGCTTTAATGGAGTGTATCCCGTGGCATCGATTATGGCGTTTGTTAGCTCCTTAACAACCTCCTCAACATTGGTATGTGCAAGGAACTCTCTATGAAGAACATCTACGTATATAACATCAAAGTTCATCTCCTTAAGAATTTCAGTTGCTTGCCTAAGCCAAGCCGATTTACCGCAGCCTTCAGGACCAAAACTATTAACGGGTATCTAGTACCTTTCTCACCAAGCTCATAAACATGCTTAACCGCCTTATCTCTATCAATGAACTCTACCTCTAGCTTAGAAGCAAAGCGTAGCCTAACTCTCTTCATATCTACACAGCTCAGCATTCTATTTAGCTCTCCTTAAATTGTTAAAAGCTTTAACTACTCTCGCGCCATGCTATAGTAGGTGGTGATCTACATGAGTATGGTTATTAGAAATGGTGTTGTTGTAACCAGCTCAAGAGTGATTGAGAGAGGATATGTTCTCGTAAAGAATGGCGTTATTGCTGAGGTTGGTAAAGAGCCTTTCTCTGGTTATGCTGAGGAGGTTATAGATGCTGAGGGTATGCTCATTGCTCCAGGCTTTATCGACACCCATACTCACGGTATTGGAGGTCTTGACTTCACTGCTAACAGAGATCCCGAAAGCGTTTTGAAAATGGCTAAGAGCTACGCTAGGCATGGAGTAACAGCATTCTTGGCATCAACTGTTACAGCACCGCTGGAGATTCTTGAGGAGGTGTGTAAAGCTGTTAAGGAAGCTATAGATATGTGGAGAGGTGAAGGAGCAAAGATTCTTGGCGTACACCTTGAGGGCCCCTACATAAATCCTGAAATGGCAGGCGCTCAGAACAAGGCATGGATTAGGAGGCCAGACCTAGAAGAGTTTAAGAGGTTGGTAGAGAGCTGTAGGGTGGTAGTTAAGCAGGTGACCATGGCTCCAGAGCTTCCAGGTGCAGACAAGTTGATTGAGTATGCAAGATCTAGAGGAATAGTTGTTAGCGCCGGTCATACAAACGCTTCCTATGAGGAGGGGCTAAAATCTGTTAAGCTAGGGGTTACAAAAGCTAACCACCTATTCAATGCCATGACAAGGTTTCACCACAGAGAGCCTGGCATAGCCTTAGCACTGCTACAAACACCAAATGTTTACCTAGAGATAATAGCAGACTTCATTCATCTACACCCAGCCGTTGTGAAGATGGTTGTAGACTATGCAACACCAAAGAGAGTAGTGCTAGTAACAGACTCAACAGCAGCTACAGACATGCCTGACGGAATCTATGAGCTAGGAGGACTAAAAGTCATTGTTGAGAAAGGGATTTGCAGACTAGCAGACACAGGAACATTAGCGGGAAGCACACTAACAATGGACAAAGCATTCAAAAACATTGTCAGCCTAGGGTACAGCCTACAGGAAGTAGTCACAATGACTAGCTTGGTGCCGGCCAAGAGCTTAGGCATGGAAAGGTTGGGGGATATAGAGGTGGGGTACAGCGCCGATATGGTAATACTCGATAAGAGCTTCAGAGTTATAAAAACAATTGTTAACGGAGAGATTGTTTACGAGAAAT
>JAPWUB010000017.1 GCA_028275745.1 Desulfurococcales archaeon
AATTGTTGCTACGAATCCTAGGGAGTAGATGATACCCTCAAGACTATAGTTTGCGTATCTGTAGTAGCTACCTCCACTACCAGCTGATAACTGGTAAGCCAGGAAAGCTAGCAACACTAGTGACACTACCATTGTTTGAGCTACAACAACTACTGCACCCCTAATTGTCTTAGCAACGCTGTGCCCTCTCCTAATCAATACATATGCTATTGCTGGAACACCAAAGGCGCCAAATAGATTAAGGATCACGATGACTAGCAGCAGCTCTAGCGCATCCATACCCAATCACCAAGTTTAATAGGTTTACAAAGCCCTAGGCATTATATGGGCTCCATAGCTTAGCGTATGTAAACCTTGCAATGCAGGTGCCGCGCTAAGATCAACTCTATAGATGGTTTTTGCAATGAAGTAGGGAGAGTAGATACGCTATGCAAACACATTGCATCTGACTATTACAGTTACAGGATTTCACCTCTGAAAAGCGATGCTAAGGCTTAAGAGCAACACTAAATGAGTGGTGGAGGTATCAAGAGGTATAGGATTGGGCACATAGTTCCTAGGAAGAGGTATAGAGTTGGACATATAAGTCTTAGGGGAGTGGTGTACAGGTGTCAGGGTAAAGTTGAGGATCAGAATAGGTGATAGGATCGTAGATACTATTACGCTTGTGAACACCGGTTTTGAAATTGATGAGCCTCAGCTTCTAGTGCCTCACACATTTCTGGTGAGGAACGGTATTGATTTGGGTTCTTTGGGTAAGCCAATAATGCTTAAGCATGGTACTGCTGGAGGAGCTATAACAATGTTTGTCTATCCAAAGGCTTGTAGGGTAAGAGTTAGTGAACCTGATAGAAACCCTAGAGAGGTTGAATCAGATCTTGTAGTCTCATTAGCTGAGAAAGAAGTTTTGATTAGCGATGCTCTAGTGAGAACAGGGCTATGGAGATTCATAGACGATGACCAGAGCATTACTAGGCATTCATATAGGCAACAGCTTTGGGTATAGCATTAAATAAAAAGAGTATTTCGATTTAATTCCCATTTTTCCTGATAACTTACCTCCACCTCTCTATAAAAGCAGTGGATAATGCTATAATGTTTACAACTGTTAATGCTCCAAGCAATACTGGTAGTTGTGTATCTGTTGCACTGCTTTTAGTATCCATGCTCATTGCTTGCTGGGGTTCTGCTATTACTAGTTTTGGTAGTGTAGTTAGGTACCAAACACATACGTATAGTGGTGTATCATCAGATATGTTCGTATTAGCCCTTATGAGGTCTACATAGTTCCTAACTCTCTCCATAATCCACTTCTTAGCATCTGTTGTTAGCTCATCCCATGTAGCGTTATAGATATTAATAAGGCCTATGTAGTGCCATGCAGCACTAGGTGCTATGAGCACACCGGAACCCTTGTAGAACTCTATAAGCTTATTTGAATCGAATTTGTGTACCTCTGGTTTAGTTTCCGGAAGCCTCTCACCTAGCGATTCGTACCACTTATTAAGCACTTCATACACATCATAGTTTCTCATCATGAGCTCCCAGAGCTTTGCATCGTAAACCACTATAGTTCCGTGAACATCTTTAAACGCTTCACCAACAGCTCTAGCAATCATTTCAATAATTCTTGGGTTCGGCACGTAGGCATAGGAATCGTTTACCCACTTAGCTATGTCTACATAGATTCCCACAACTTTCTTCGTAGTATAGTTTCTGAGCGGCGTGTGTGGTATGTTTATAACAGCTGTTGTGTTAGCATCAAACCACTTAACTACTATACCAACACTTCTCAGCTTGCTGATTGCAAGCATAGTTCTCTTTCTCTTTAATGCTTCGTCTGTGCTGATATTTGGCGGTTTAAGGATTTCGTATACATCCTTAACACTTGAAGAGTACACAAATTCAAGACCATAGAGAACAACATGTGCATTCCTATAGCTGTAGAGCGGGGTATTCGGATACACAACAACTATTATTGCATTACCAAACCTATACACATCAGATACTGAGACCCCTCCATAGACCCTAGCCACAAGCTCTACATCCAGCCCCTGACCCACATTTGAAGTTGCTCTCATCATTGTTATTACAGCTGGTATAAGTATGAGTAGGAGGAGTGTGACGTGAACCACCTTGGACATATTCATCGCCTTTATATGCTTGCAATGGTGATTATTAATGCTATTGCTATTGATAATCTATGCCTATTCAAATCACCCACCTAAACAACTTTATATCTGCTTAGAAAGCCTTATTTTTAACTATCATAAAAAAGAATTGGATTGGTCGCAACTAGCTTTTGCAAAACCTTGCAGGTTATATGTATAGCATGTAGTACTCCGTTTTCTCTATCCTACCCGTCACAGGATCTACTCTCAGTCCTAGAGTCTCTAACGTGTCTACACCTATTACTGGTGTAGCGCCTTTGAATGCCAGTATTCTTACTGGTCCCCTCCTATCCTCTATCTCACACTCAGCTACAAACACCTTTGCCTTCACAATCCTTCCATCACCAAGCCTTAGATCAGCCTCAAATGGTGTTTCAATGAAGTGGTTCTCAGCTATTTCAAGAGGCATAACTGTGAACAAGGCTCCTGTATCTACAAGAATCTGTTCAAATTCTATAACATCCTTGCCCCTAAACCTAGCCTTAACAAATACGTGACCCAAGTCTTTGCACCTCACATTCTGCTAGAGCCTAACTCAAGTAATTAGGTTTTGCTATTGCAAAGAAAAAACGTAATTAAATTTCTGCAAATCTATTTTAATAGGGGTTTGCTTAATGCAATCACTAGATAGAACGGCGCTAAATGTTGCATTGTATATGCTTAAGAAGCAGAGTTGTGTGGCTGTGGATGAGCTGATGAGTGTTTTGGGGTTGGGGTTTAACGATCTGTTGAATGCTATTAAGGTTCTTCGTTTTGCGGGTTTTGTGGTGAGTGAGTGTGGTGGTAAGGGTTATAGGGTTGTTGTTGAGGATGACTTGAGGCATGTTCATGAAGTTGTTGGTGGTTTGGGCACTAGGATAAGATATGGAGTGCACTATATGGAGCAGTGCTCAACAACTCAGGATGTTGCTATGGATCTTGCTGTTAGAGGAGCTCCTGAAGGAACTGTTGTTGTTTGTGAGGAGATGTGGGGTGGTAGAGGTAGAATGGGTAGAAAGTGGTATGCTCCTAGAGGTGGGCTGTGGTTCACACTCATCCTCAGACCAAGAAGCTTAAGCAAGCTGAACCTATTGACTCTTGCAACTGGTGTTAGCATTGCAAAGGCGTTGAACCATCTATTCAATGTTGATGCAAGGGTTAAGTGGCCTAATGATGTTGTTATTGGGGGTAAGAAGGTCTCTGGAACACTCCTAGAAGTTAAACACGTTGGTGAAGAACTTGTTGCTCTACTTGGTGTAGGGATAAATGTTAATAATGATCTTCCCCTAGAGCTAGAAGGCTATGCAACATCGCTGAAGGAGGTTCTAGGCTTCTCCGTCCCAAGAACACCGATATTTGTGGAGATTCTGAAAGGTGTTGACTACTACTATTCAGCTATTGTTGAAGGAGATGCTAGAAGAGTTATTGGGGATTGGAGGCTGTGGAGCAGTACTTTAGGCAAGTATGTAAGGGCTGTCACGGCTAGTGGTGTTGTTGAGGGAAGGGCTGTGGATGTTGATGAAAGTGGTGCTCTACTTATCGATACTGGCTCAGGCGTTGTGAGGGTTGTTGAGGGAGATATTATACATCTTCGCTAGCCCTACCTCTGCTTTGGAACTGCTCTTGTAACCGCTTTGCTGAAATCCTTCAAAATCTCTGCAACCGCAACGGCATTGCCGGAGCTTATGTCTGCTATAACCTCAACAAGGTTTTCATATTCATATGCTGAGAGCTTGTAGATGAAGACCTTTGATTCCTGGAGAAGCCTCCTGACAAGCTCTAGATCATCTGGACTCTTGTGGTAAACTATGTACCTAGCCTCGTTAACCTCGATAACGTCTTTACTAAGGCTCTCAACTCTTTTGCCAAGGTCTGAGAGAAGCTTTTGATGAAGCCTCTTATCCCCCTCATACACAGCGTGAACCTCTCTAAACACAAATCTTCTATATGGCTTTAGAGCTAGGTGTAGCCTGTCCCTCCTCCTAGTAAGTAGCAGGATGAGGTAATAGAGTAGTGAGTATTTAGGCGTAGTTGTAAGCACTATGTACAACTTGTCGCCATTGCTAAGATCGTAGACCGCTCTATACCCAACTATGTAGCCAAGCAAGATGTAGTTCTTGTCCACAGGCTCAAAGTATTTCTCTAGCTCAACCGTGACATTCCTTATTAGCTTCAGCACCCTTCTCCTCATAACGAAGAACCAGATAACCATAGCAGCAGCTAGAATCGATAACACGAGAATCATTATGGCGTCTAGAAGAGTTGTTGGGATATTCATTTTAGTGTATCCTCACCTTACCCTCAAGCTCCTCAACATCCTTTAGGCTCTCCGTTGGTCTCCCAAGATGCTCTATAACAATGTATCTTTCGCCGTAGGATGCTATCTCCTCTAAGCTCTTCCTCTGAAACTCTAGAACACCTAGCTTCTCAGCAACATCATCTGGTAAAACCCTGTTAAGCACTAGAAGCTTTGGTTTATTACCAATTCTAGTCTCTAGAAACTTGAAGGATTCTCTAAGCTCGAATAGTGGTAGGGGCTCTGGTGTAGCAACAATAACAAATGATGTTCTTGAACGTGTTGAGAGGAGCTTCTGAAGTTCTCCAAAGTCTCTCCTCATCTCATAGAGCCTGTCGAGAGCCTTATCCTTAAGCTCAACCTTTCTCCCAAGAGCTCTAGCTATTGTGTACCTAAGTGAAACTATCCTCTCCCTAATCTCAATAAGCCTATCAAGCCATGCAATGTAGAGTGTTGGCAGTATCAAGCGTTGTTACAACAAATGCTGTTAAGGCCCATGCTGCGAATGTGTAGAAGCCTTTGTAGAGTGATGGAAATGCCTGTAAACCTAGTATCCTGCTCCATGCAATAGCTTGCGTGAAGCCCCATGCTGTGTAGAATCTTGGTGCTGCATCAAGCCCTAGTAGCGTTGGTGTTGCTGTTACGTTGATCCCTGCCTTTAGGAGTAGATCGGAGGATAGCCCAAAGATGCTGGCTGCTTTGCCAAGGTCAAACACCAGTGCTGCTGGCAGTAGCACTGCTAGCGATGATACTGCACCTTCTGTAAGCATCCCTCCATAACCAACGAATAGAGCATCAAGCTCGTTGGCTAGCTGCTTCGAGCTGCTTGCTTTGAACGATATTACTAAGACCTAAAGCTTAAAATCCCAGTCCTTTACTATATGGCTAGGCTAGCCACATGATTTAACGTGGTCATGAATGTGCATAGGGGTTGTTGACCCGCTAAATATGTGGCATGAGTACTTCTCTGACTCTAGTGATAGGGTTGTTCAATTCTTGTTCTTTATAGCTTCCACAAAGACTTCAACAATACCTGGTATAAGTATTGCTGGTGCTAATCCTGAGCTCACCTTGTATACCCCAACTCTAGATGTTGAGTACCTCGTTTTTGGGATGCCTAGGACAATGAATGTTATTCCTGTTACTCCTGATGGTCTTCCAACACCTGCTTTGATTACTAGAGCTATTCTTCATCTCGTTAGAGCTCCATACATGGTTGTTAATGTTGGTGCCTATAGATCTCCTCTAGTACCAGCTGTTATGCTTCCCCACGCTGTTGTTGGTGGGAGGATAGATGTTGAGAATGCTTTGCCTGAGAGCTATGCTGAGAAGCTTTTTGATGATGCTAGGAAGCTTGGTGAGATGATTGCTGGTGAGAAGAGCTTGTTTGTTGTTGGAGAGTCTATGCCTGGCGGGACAACAACTGCTATGGCTATTATGGAGGTGCTGGGCTATAGAGCTATTGGTAGGGTTAGTAGTAGCTCTCCAAACAACCCAGTAAACCTAAAGGAGGAGGTGTTTAGGAGGGCTGTTAAGAGGTTTGGAGGAAGCATACCTCTAAGCAATGTCTTCAAAGCTGTTGAGGTTTTTGGAGACCCTCTACACATATCTATAGCAGGATTTGTTGCTGGAGCTATTGAGAGGGGTGCTAAGGTTCTTCTTGCTGGAGGTACCCAGATGTGCTCTGTTCTAGCCATACTTAAGAGGTTGGGTGTAGATGTGAGGGGGAGAGTAGCTATCGGGACAACGAGGTGGATTGTGGAGGACAGAGGCTCTGATATTGCTGGGCTTGTTAGGGACATAGCACCTGAGGTGCCTATAGCATACACAATGCTAAGCTTTGGCGATGCTCCTTATACTGGGCTGAGGCTTTATGAGAGTGGCTATGTTAAGGAGGGTGTAGGTGCTGGAGGTGCAGCTGTCATCGCCAAACTGAAGTGGGGTCTATCACTAGACACTATTAAGAAGGCTATATATGAAGAGTACAGGAGGCTTCTCGGTGCTGGCTATGTTAAGAGAGATTAGGAGAGTTGATAGCGATACCGTTCTAATTAGATTTGCAGAGCCTATGAAGGTTGTTTCAACAGTGCCTGCACTAAGCATTAATGGAGCATTCGCTGACGCTGTTGATGGGGTTGTGTTCCACACAGTCCCCAAAGACTTTGATCATAGCATAAACCTTGTTAGGTACTACACCGAGATTCTGAAGCGTGTGGGTATTGAGAGAGGTGTTGTATTTTTAACTGCTGTTAGCGTTGATAAATTGAGGCACGTATTTCTAGAGGGAGATACGCACATTTTTGCAACAGTAGGTCTATGGCCTCCTGCATGCATAGAGATGAACCCTGTACACATGGAGATGAAGATCTCTAGCGAGCAACGCTTCAATGCATCAACAATAAACATTGCTGTCGCCATAAACAAGCCGCTTACAGTCAACGCTATGACGGATCTACTAAGGGTTGTGGCGGAAGCTAAAGCAATGGCTGTGGCGGATGCTATGCTACGCTGCGGGTCAAGAGCTTGCGGAACTGTAACAGATGCTATAGCTATTCTAAAGCCTGTGAGTATGGGGAATGAGATCCTCTTTGCTGGTATGGCTACAGAGATAGGTAATAGGGTTGCCAACGCTATTCACAGAATAATTATTGCTGAAGCTATGAATAGCGATCCAGATACATTGTTGAAGAGAGTTTTGGGGTACTCTACAGATGAGCTACTAGAGATATTCAAGAGTGTGTTAACACATCTTGAGCTGCCCACCCTACCTAAGGATATCGTAGTCTCAGATGCTAAGATCCTGCTCACAAAGTTCCTTAGGGATCCAAATGTGTGGAGCTTTATAGTAGCCTCTCGAGAGCTCGACCTTCACGGCATTACAGGAACTATACCGGGTCTTTCAAGAGACGAGTTTCTATCAGATAGCAAGAAGATCTTGGCTGATGAGCTCATGGGCATGGCTCTAGCCACGTATCTCGCTGGTACTAAGGCATTGTTCTCCATGTACTGGATTGAGAGGTTGAAGGAGAGCAAGGCCTTGGGGTTCTGGAAGGAGCACATGTTTGAAGATGATATAGTATCAGCTTTACTTGCAGCATTACTCACTCTCACACTAGATAAATATTTGGAGCATTAGGAAAGGCGCTACCTATGCTTGTTCCATGTATTGTTATGGCTGGGGGTAAGGGTAGCAGGTTTGGTTCTCCAGCAAAGTTCTTGTCTGAGGTATGCGGAGAAAGCGTATTGCTGAGATTATTAAAACAGTTGAGAGAAACATGCACACATATACTCATAGCAGCCTCACATCACAGCATTGCTTACCTAAAGAATGTGTGTAGGGATAGCCACATTGATTGCATAGAGCTTACAGGCAGGGATTATGTACAAGATCTCTCACTAGCTCTAGATATCTATAGGAGGTTTCCAGTTCTTGTGGTGACAGCAGATCTTGTTGTAAGAGGTGTAGATGTAATAAGGAACTTCATCGGTGTTGCTATTGCTAAGAACGTCAACGTTGCTACTGGTGTTGTTATCAGGGGAGAGAGACTTGAGCCTGTAGGGCTATCACTATTTAAGGCTCCTGCAGGTAGCGAGATTTGGATACCCCTACCAAGCGATAGTGTAACAGATGTTGATACCCCTGAAGATTTAAGCTATGCCGAGAAGGTGTGTAGAGAATGATTACGAGGGTTCACGGGGGTAAGACACCCCCTGGTATCACTCTCGACTTCTCCACACCTATAAATCCCTTAGGAGCTCTAGAAGCTATACATAAGCTTGTTGAGGAGGCTGTAAGACTGAGGATTTATACGAAGTACCCTGACTACGAGTATCAAGAGCTTAGGCAGACAATAGCAAGCTTTTATGGTATCGATAAGGATAGGGTTATACCATTAAATGGCGCTGCCGAGGGTATAAGCCTTGCTATTGCCTGCTTAAAGCCTGATGCTCTAGTAGTTTTCGAGCCAACATTTGGTGATTATAGGCAGGAGGCTCAGGCTTTAGGAATACCAATAATCTCTATATCATACATAGAAAGAGTTGATGAGTATGAGCTGAACATCTATGGAGCTGAAGAGATTAGTAAGGCTGTTAGAAACCTTAAGGCTCTTGTTCTTCTCTCAAACCCCAATAATCCAACGGGTTGCTATAGCGAGTTAAGGCTCTTGAAGCATCTTGCTGAAATCTTTGAAAATAGTGCTGTGCTTATAGATGAAGCTTTTATAGAGCTTTGTAATGAATGTGAATCAGCGCTTAGCCTGGTTAAGGATTATGAGAATGTTGCTGTGCTTAGAAGCCTTACGAAAACATTTAGTGTTCCTGGACTTAGAATAGGCTTCCTCTACCTAGACAATAAGAAAGTTTATGAGGTGTTAGAGGCTTGTAGACAGCCCTGGAACATCAACTCATTAACAAGCTTCGTGTTCTCAAGGGCTTTAACAGAGTATGCATCCGAACTTAGAAAATTCGTTGAGGATTCTAGGAGGGTTATTGCTGAGGAGAGAAGCTTCTTGACTAAGAGTTTTAGGGAACTAGGAATCGAGGTGTATAGATCGAGAGCACCATTCATTTTAGTAAGGCACAAGAGGTTCACAAGTAGGCAGGTCAATGAGGCACTGACAAGGTTTGGCATTGTTGTGAGGGATGCCTCAACATTTACATACTTAACACCGTATCATGCAAGGGTTTCTGTAAGGCTTAGAGAGGATAACCAGAGGCTTATTGAGGCGTACAGGGTGCTAGGGATTGAATAGCTTCAGAAGGTTTGCGAATAGTTTACGTGCTCTACTAACGTTCTTTACGACACTACCTCTAGGCATGGTCTCGGTGAAGAGTGCTGCAGAGAGCTTCTACTTAATACCGTTGGTTGGAGCTGTTGAGGGTCTTATCATAGGGTTTGCTCTATACCTTATGATGCTGGTAATTGAGCAGCAACTGCTTGTAGCATCACTATACATGCTCCTCCATGTACTGTTGACGGGAGGCATACATCTTGATGGCTACGCCGATTACGCAGATGTTATAGGGTCTCACAAGACTGGTTTAGAGGCTCTTAAGGTTCTGAAAGATCCTAGAAAAGGTGTGTTTGCCGTAACCTATGTAGCTCTCAACATCGTTATCTCAATAGCTTCCATGAGCACACAACTAAAGCGTTTCACATCTTTAGGCAGAGCCCTTGCATCTATGTACATGGTCTATTTGTCGTCAGCAGAGTCAATGTTTATCTTAGCGGCCATTGGCATGTCTGAGCCTTATGAAGGCTTATCAAGAATGTTTAGCTCTAATGCAAAGAAGCTGAGAAGCATTGTAATGAACATCGTCATAGCAATGCTGCTCCTCATACCGCTAACCCTTTACTGCAACACCTTAAGCATAGCTATGGTTGTTGCAGTAACCATTGCAATACCTTTTCTAGTGGTTCTCGATGCGCATAAAAGGCTTGGCTTTGTTAATGGTGATGTCCTCGGATTCTGCTACGAGGTTACAAGGGTTGTTAACCTGGTGATTCTAAATGCTGTTAGAGGCTTGTAAATGCTTTTTACCTCAAAACCCCCTAGAGTCTATAGCAATTGTTGTGCTAGCCCATGTAATGGAGTGTCTCTATCCATACCACACCGGCGTGATGCTATCGATTCACCCAGTTCACACAGCCTATGTACTTGCATTACGGCTTGGAAAGCCGTACTCAACAAGGCTTCGAGGGGTATTGACATGGTTTGCTGTTATAGTCTTACACCTCTCCGTATATGGCTCTCTACTCTACGTATCGTGCCTCATCAGCAGGATCCTATGGATTGTGGTCTCTGCCTACATTGTCAAGGTCTCTATGTCTCTTCGCCTACTACTAACGCTAGTAAATAATGTTAGGCTCTGTATAGAGAAGGATGATCTGGATTGCGCTAGAAGGTATGCGCAGCACCTTGTTAGGAGAGATGTTTATGTTTTGGGGAAGAGGCATGTGGCTTCAGCTGCTATAGAATCTCTTGCAGAAAGCCTTGTAGATGGCTACACCTCACCAATGCTTTACTACGCTATTGCAGGTCCTCTAGGTGCTTTGTTTCAGAGGCTTGTGAATACAATGGATAGTGCTTTGGGGTATAAGCATAATGGGTTTAGGGATGTTGGGTGGTTCTCGGCAAAGATGGATACCGTAGTGAATTTCGTGCCTGCAAGGCTTACAGCTATGCTCATAGTTCTCCACTCATTTGTTGGTGGGAGAAGGGTTTCTGAGGCTTATAGGATTTGGAGAAGGGATTATAGGAAGACTGAAAGCGTAAACGCTGGTCACCCAATGGCGGCTATGGCAGGGGCTCTTGGTGTAGAGCTTGAGAAACCAGGGTTTTACAGGCTTGGTGATCCGGTAAATGATGTTTCGAGCCCTGAAGTAATGAGGAGAGGCATAGTTATTGCACTACTCGTTGCCATCACATTTACATCCATATGCATAGCGCTTAACATAGCCTTGATCACAACACTTTTGTGAGTTGCAATGGTTGTTGAGCAAGATCTTCTCCAATACCTAATCTCAAGATTTGGTAGAGATAGGCTATACCCACACCTAGACCCGAAACGCCATAGCCTAAAAACTTTCTTGGTACCTATAGATGCTCTACATCCTCATGAGGATGTTTATAGCGATCTTGTTAGGATTGTTGAGGAGGATTTGCTAGTATCAGGCTATGTAAAGTACCCAATAATTGTTGATGTCAGAACACTAACGATTCTTGATGGACATCACAGGTACAATGCTTTTAAAAGACTTGGGCTTAGATACATACCAGCATTTCTTGTGGATTACGCTGAGGATTACGTGGATGTTTATCCCCTTAGGAAGGATATACCAGTATCGAAAGTATCAATAGTTTCCACAGCTCTTAACGGCGCTGTCTATCCACCAAAAACATCTAGGCATGTCTACATAGGTATAGCTCCTCAACCAACATACACCCCCCTAGATATTTTAGATGCCGTAAGCTTGGGGAAGCCTTCACCTAGGGCATTTTCTCCCCCAGTACTCCATATTGAAGATTGGTTAGATTAGGCGTAGGATGAGATAGTCATTGTATTTCTCAACACTAATCTTTCTATACACAACCTCACCCTTATGCAATGGGCTTGTCAGAACAAGGGTGTGGTACTCTCCCTTCTCGCCCAAGGGATCCACACCAACATTTTTGCAGTACTCAGCAAATGCTACTACATTACTCTTGTTTATCTCTACCCCTATCCACTTCTCCAACTTATTCACAGCTCCAATGAGTAATGGTTTAATGCCGCTCTCAATCTCTTTATATAGCAGCTCCTCCGGGTCTTCACCCCATAAAGGCTCTATAAGCCTTGTACTAGCTTCTCTAGCGACTTCCTCCATGTACCTTAGATGATCCTCTATATAGACATCACCAGCAACAACCTCTTTAGCTCCTAACCTCCTGAGAAACTCTATGGTCTCAACCTTCTCAAAGCCTTTCCTCAAAGCCTTGACAACAACAGGTATACCCATCTTTAAATGCGTCTCAACAGTCTTACCAATATTTAGTGTGTGAGGACTTGGCCTAGGAAACTCATACACAAAAACTACTGCTATGTCTACTCCACCAACCCTCATAATTGCATAGGTAGAGTCCTTACCGCCAGAGCTTAGAGCCACCCTCATCACTAACTCACCTAGGGGTTACGGTGTTATGCATATTGAGTCTGTGCCTGCACCTGCCTCAGCAGGAGCCTTAATCCTCTCACCAACGAACTCATAACCAAACCTATTTATAATGTTCCTAAGAACCCTTTTACCCTCAAAACGCTCCCCCCTTAAACACTTAGCAGGAATCTGCAACGCTATCCTTCGAACCTCCTCGCTTAGGTATGGTGCAGCAACTTTAACGCCTAAGCAATTCGCTATCTCTAGCTCTGGATACCTGCCACCAATACCCCACTTCTCTCTATAAACCTCAATCTCGTTCTCAGGTAGCCAAAGCATGAATGAGTACCCCACAAAAAGCTCGTCCCCACCACTACCAGTATAAACACATTTGCATCCAAGCTCCTTAGCCTTCATAAGAGTTGTGTAGAAAACTACATCGTTTCGAAGCTCTATGCAGAGCTCGTGATAAGCCTTGCCACCAATACAGCTATAAACATCATTTAACACCTTCTTCACGTATTCAAGATCCATAGGAACAAATGTTACGGGAATGTTGAGAGCCTTGGACAAGTAGTTCACGTATATCAGATCCCTTGGTATACCATCCTTAAAGAACGTGTATATCCCCCTAACCCTGAGGCCACTAAGCTTAGCAGTAATGGCTATTAGGGAGGTATCTACACCAGCACTAAGAGCAATACAGTCACAGCTACTTGCATTGATATAATCTTTCAGAGCCTTGAGCAATAGATCCTCGAAAGTGCTGCAAGTAATATTCATTCTTGTTTGCATAAGAGTATGTGGCTACCCTAGCCACATATAAGCATTCATTAATATGAAAAGCTTAAAATCCTAGTCCTTTACTATGTGGCTAGGGTAGCCACATATGCAAGCCAAGTACATAGCTATAATCATAGCTGTACTAGTAATTGGAATAGCGATAGGTTATGGAGGAGCGTACATAGCGCCAAGACCAACCATAACTGTAACGCAAACAGTAATACAAACAATAGTAACAACTGTAACCACCACATCAACTTTGACCCTCCCAACAACAATTGCCGCAACGATACCTATAACCATTACAACTCCAGTAACTGTTCAGGCTTCGTGGCCAAGAACTGTTGTTGATGCTTTGGGAAGAGAAGTGAAATTTAATGAGCCTCCAAAGAGAGTAGTTTCCACAATACCAAGCATTACAGAGCATCTGTTCGCTCTTGGTTTAGGAGATAGGGTTGTGGGCGTTGATAGCTATTCAAACTGGCCTCCAGAGGTTATTAACTTGACTAAGGAGGATAAGGTAGCTGTTGTTGGAGGTCCATGGACACTAGATATAGAGAAGATAGTATCTCTACAACCAGACCTTGTGCTCATGTGTAGAGGTGTAAAGCCTCAGGAGACTCAGTATGCACCTAAGCTTGAGGAGATGGGTGTAAAGACATTCTTCCTAATATGCAATGCTGCTAAGAATCAGTACGATGTTTACATGGATATTAGGACTCTTGGCAAGATATTTGGTGTAGAGCAGAAGGCTGAGGAGCTAATTAAAGCAATAGACGATAAAATTAGGCTCGTGACTACAAAGCTTTCACAAGCTAATGCTACTAAGCCTAGGGTTCTACATCTAGTGGGGCCACCATCATGGGGTCTTTGGAGTGCTGGTGGAGACACCTTCATTGGGTGGATGATAGAAGCTGCTGGAGGAAGAAACATAGCGTCTAGATATAGTGGTTGGCCGCAGCTGAGCTACGAGTACATATTGTCTCAGGATCCAGAGGTAATCATTATTACTGCTCACGGCGTAGACCCTAAGAAGGTTGCTGACGAAGTGAAGCAAACACCTCTTGCTAATACAACGGCTTGGAGAACTGGAAGAGTTTATCTATTAACGGAAGAGGCTGATGATATGCTGTCTAGGCCAGGGCCAAGAATAGGCGATGTACTACTACTGCTTGCAAAGATCATCCATCCAGAAATCTTTGGCGAGGTGGAGAGAGCTGACGTTGTAAAGATCTCAGAGGCTGTGGTTGCACCACTAGTAATTCAAGTCCCTGCAGTAGGCTTCGACATCGCATCGCTAGCTATACCTGTAGAGGTGCAGTAATGTGGCAATAAGCATTTATGAAACAAAACTTAGAAACTTTTTAATCTTCTTCTCCCTCCTCACACTCTTAACCGTTGCATTATTTGTTGTGCACATCTCTATAGGTCCTGCAATGATTGACCCAATCCTAGTTTTCCAAACACTGTTTGGTCTTTCACCTAATCCACAGAAAGTAGTTGTAAATGTGGTTTCCCTCAGACTTACAAGAGCCTTAGCCACGGTCTTAACCGGTGCTGCGCTTGCACTTGCGGGTTTGCTTATGCAAACTATTACTAGGAATCCTCTTGCAGACCCCTACATATTTGGCTTATCATCAACAGCACTAACATTTGTTGCTCTAGGCGTCATCTTTGCGCCTTCGTTAATGGTCTATAGGCACTACATAATTGCTGTAGCATTCTTAGGCGCTTTATCAGGATACATACTAACAGCTTTGCTATCTAGGCTTGGTGGAGGTAGCGATATCTCAATGGTGCTAGCCGGCATAGCTGTTGCATCCCTGTTTTCAGGATTATCACATGTGCTTCTATACATAGTCCAAAGCATGCTTAGAAGCCCCTATGTATACTTCCTACTTGGTAGCACAACAACTGTTCTACAGAGGGAGATACCATTAATGACCGAACTATTAGCGGTTTCCACATTCGCCTCGCTACTGCTTATTAAACCGCTGAATGCATATCTCTACGGAGATTCCTACGCTAAGCAACTCGGTTTCGAACCAAAGTACATAAGGTATGTTGGAGCGTTCATAGCTTCTCTCCTAACAGCTGTAATAGTCTCTTACGTAGGGATCGTGGGGTTTGTGGGTCTTGTAGCACCACACATAGCAAGATTTCTTGTGGGTTCAAATCACTTATTTTCAATGCCTATCACAATACTTGTTGGAGCCTCAATAGCGTTAGCCGCTGATATCATTGTTAAGCTGATAAGCATGTATGTAGGTGCTATAGCAGAGTTACCACTAGGTGTTGTAACCTCTATTATTGGTGCACCATTTCTCGCATACCTAATCATTAAGAGGTTGAGAGAGTGAAGCTGGTAATAGATGGTGTAGAGGTTTACTACAACTCTATACCAGCGTTAAGAGGAGCTTCGTTTGAGGCTCAAGGAGGTGAGGTAGTAGCTGTTATAGGTCCTAATGGAGCTGGGAAGACAACGCTTCTAAGAGCTATAGCGTCCATTGTTAAGCCTTTGAGGGGTGCTATATACATAGATGGGAGGCTAGTTAATAGTGTTCCTCCTAAGGAGCGGGGGAAGCTAATAGCCTTGGTAGAGCCCAGCATATCGAGATCAATACCATCATCAGTTCTTGAGTTCCTGCTAACCGCTAGGTACCCCTACAGCAAACTCTACAGCTTTACCCCTTCGAAAAGGGATTTAGAGGTGATAGACATCATTGCTAAGAAGCTAAACATCACACACCTACTTAATAGGAGACTTGATGAGCTTAGTTCTGGAGAGTTTCAAAGAGTTCTTATAGCAAGGGCTTTGATTCAAGAGCCAAGAGTGCTACTACTAGACGAACCAACAGCATTCCTAGACATTAAGTATAGGCTTGAGGTTATGGAGCTTGTTAGGTACGTTACCAAGGAGCAGAGAATCATAAGCATTACCGCTATTCATGACGTGTACTTGGCATCACTTTACGCAGACAAGGTTGTTCTGCTAAGTAATGGAGTTATTGTTGCTGCCGGTAAACCCGAGGATGTTTTTAGGGAGGAGTTAATAGAGAATGTATACGGTGTAAAGGTGCAGATTCTAAATATTGGTGATAGAAGAATTGTTATACCAATACAGCTTCTAAACAATGGGCAACCCACATGACCAAGACATCGATATATCATATAACCTATTATGACTATGATAAGAGCGCTTACGTGCAGTTCCTATCATGCAACTTTAGGTGCTTGGGCTGTATAAGGAGGAAACTTCTATGGGATCACCATCTAGAAGATATTGGAAGAGACTTTAGGATTGAGCTAATCGAGGTAGAGAAGCTTGCTGAAATTTTAAATATTGTTGATAAAGAGTTTGGATTAAAACGAGCTGTTCTTGGTGGAGGCGAGCCTACAGCAGATCCCTCATTCTGCAACATTATGAAGATTTTACATGACCTAGGCTTAGAGGTATCCATCCTAACTAATGGATACCTCCTAGACAAGGTTCTTAAGTGTATACATAGGGAGGATACACTAGAGATTAGCATCAAGAGTATTTGGCCTGAAAAGTACGCAATGTACACAGGTAGGAAAGCATCTGATCTAAATAAAGTTCTTAACAATATTGAAAACGCCTTTAAACAGGGTTACAAGGTTATTATTGAGACAATACTTATCCCAGAATTCAATGACGTAAATGATGTGGAGGAGGTAGCCAAATTCATAGCCACACATCTAAACACTTCCACACCTCTAATAATAGATGAGTACATACCCGTACCCACAGCACCTTGGAGAAGACCAACATATGAAGAGCTTGTAGAGGCAAAGCAAAGAGCTGAAAAGCACTTAAAGAATGTGATTCTCAGAAGCTCTTATACAATGAAGCCGAAGGGGAAGGTACATCCAATATTTCCTAAAAACACCGTAAACATGCCGTAGCTTGCTATGTTGTAGCCGAAGGCTATGCAATATTTTGGAGTATCCCGCTCATCCACTCAATTGTGTTAGCAAATGATGGTCCGAAGTGGGCTAAATTAACTTCTCTACTCTCCTTCACTAGATAAACTCTACCCTCTTTAAACGCTTTGGTGTTTTCAAGGGATTTCCTAATCTTCTTGTACTCCTCTATTGAAATATTCATGAAAGGCTCTAGATTAACTAGCACTACTTCTGGATCTCGCTGAACTGTATCCTCATCTCGAGGAGTGAAAAATCCCCAGACAATGTCTCTATAGATGTTAACCCCACCAGCAATCCAGATACCATCATCTATAAATGTGAGTGCTCCTGCTGTTGAGAATGATTTGTCTGGCCAGAGATACTCTATGTAGACTCTTGGCCTTTTCTTAACATTCCTCGACCTCTCAAACACTCTGTAAACTCTTTGTAGAAACCTTTCAGCAAGGTCTCGAGATTCATAGTATCGGCCGACCATTGCCCCTACATCGAGTATAATATGCGATATTATTGCATAGACATTTGTTGGTAAAGGTATCAAGTAAGCTTTGAATCCGTGCTTCTTAACAAGCTCTAAAAAGCCGTCGTGAACCCTGGATTGCAGGAACACAATATCTGGATTAACCTGCTTAAGCCTGTCAATGAAGATGTGTGTATAGGTTCCTGCAATAACCTTGTTGTGCGGGTTCTTGAGATAAGGCAAACACCAGGGCGTTACACCAACAATCTCGTCCTCTAATCCAAGAAGTACGAGAGTCTCTGTTACTGAAGGCGACAAACTCACTATCCTCATGGTTCTTCCCAAACTCTATATGGCTTGGGTAGCCACATATACTATGCAAATATTTAAACATTTTGCTCTAAACGTTGTTTGATGCTGTGTAGGGAGCTTGTATATGAAGGCTTTGAGGTTGTATAAAGCTTTTGATCTTAGGTTTGAGGAGGTTGAGGATCCTAGACCTCCTGAGGGGTGGGCTCTAATAAGAACTGTTGCTGTGGGTGTATGTGGAACGGACAAGGCTTTCTACACAGGTTCGTACCCATTGTTTAAGTCTCCTCTTATACCTGGTCACGAGGTTGTTGGTGTAGTTGTTAGTAGAGGTCCTCTTGAGGGATCCTTAGTTGTTAGCGAGATTAACTTCCCTTGTGGTAAATGCTACTACTGTAGGATGGGTCTCTACACTCATTGTCCCTACAAGAAGACTCTTGGAATAGATTTTGATGGTGGATTCGCTGAGTACTTCACAGCTCCTATCCAAGCTCTTCACAACGTTGATGGTGTTGACCCTGTTGTGGCTACAGAGGTTGAGCCTTTGGCTGCTGTCCTCAACGCTTTTGAGCAGTACCCACCAACACCAATGAGTAGAGTGGCTGTTATTGGCACGGGCAACATTGCTTACCTAGCGACACAGGTTCTGCTTGGCATGGGTCTTCAACCAATTGTTATTGCTAGGAGGGGTAGCCCAAAGGTTGTGCACTTCAAGAAGCTCAATGCGGATGTTGTCTACGTTGATGAGGTTAGAGAGTATGTAGCTAGGTACACACCCGAAGGCCTAGGCTTCGACATGGTTTTCGAGGCTAGTGGAAGCACTGAAGGTCTTGAGCTAGCCATAAGCATTACCAGACCTAGAGGAGTAATACACCTCAAGTCAACACCGGGAGCATCATTCAAGGCTGATATGACTAGAGCTGTTGTTAAGGAGCTTAGAATTATTGGTACTAGGTGCGGCACCTTCAGGGAGTTTAGGAGAGCTATAGAGATGCTTAGATCTGGAGCTGTAAAGCCTTTGATAACAACTGTGCTTCACGGTATTGAAAGTGGTTTGGAGGCGTTTAAGAGAGCTCTTAGTAGGGAGGAGATGAAAGTTGTTCTAAAGATGTAAACCATATAGAGCCTGAAAAACTGTATCTACTGCGGTGATAACGCTGTGTGCTTCTTAGCTGTGCTCCTGTTGAGGAGGTTGATTGGCTTAGGCGAGTTTGAGAAGCTTTTGAGGGATCTGGGTTTCGAAACTGTTGTTAGAGGCAATGTTTTAGAGGCTAGAAAAGGAGGTGCAAAGCTTGAGGCTAGGTTAGAGGGGGATAAGCTAAGAATTGGGACTAGTGATTATGGTGAGGACTGTTTAAGGGATTACGACGCCATATACAAGGGTCTTGTAGAGCTTGATGCTAAGCCTGAGGCTATATACTTTACAAGCCCATACATCTACAGCTATGAGAAGAGGCGTGGAGCTGCCAAGAAGTTGTTGAAGAGGTTGGGTATAGAAGCTGAGGAGATATACAGTGGTTACTGCGGCTAGCTAAAACCTTCAGGTATCTAAGCAATGAGGTTACCAGGTTATAAAGTAGGTGTAGAGCCTCCTAAGTGGTATGATGTTGGTCCAGCCCTTAAGAGGGAAGCTCATAGATTTCCGCAATGGTTTCAAGAGCTTATACCTAAGCTAGCGAGGATCTCTAGGAGATTGAGGAGGGAAAGAGAACCATCTATGTATGGCGATGAGGAGTCTGGAACCTCGCCCGACGAGCTTTACGATAGTGAGGACGCTAAGGAAGCTTTGTCATGGGCTTTAGAGGTCTTTGAGATTGTGACAAGATTGTTTAGAGAGTTGACAGGGCAGGAACCATTCTAAGCACTTCTAGAGAGTAAGCTATGGGCTTCAGCATAAGGTTTAGTATTGCTAAAGTTAATTTCTCAGCTGGGAAGCGTTACTTGAGGTCGAGTACCCTGGTGTTCAGGGAGACTGTTAGGAGTAGTGAGATGCTAGAAGAGCTGCTCTTCGACTAAGCAAAAACTTAACACTTTTTTATTCTCTGACTCGTACCCGTGATAAGTGGTGGGATAGTGGGTAAAGGTGTTAAGTATTCCGAGTATAGACCAACTCTTCTACTCATCCTCCTAGTGCTATCGCTTATGTGGCTCTACGCTGATCAAAACCTTGTGGCACCTCTACTCACAACAATGGCTGCTGATAGGATGATCCCTGGTATCAGGCCGGATTGCAGTGTTAGTGACCCTAGCAGGATTATTGATGCTTGTGCAACTACCGAGTTCTTCTATTATGCTGGTCTACTCGGTATGATTCCAACCTTGTCTGGCATACTAACAACGTTTGTGTGGGGCTATTTAGCTGATAAGCTTAGTAGGAGGATTCTCTTCGCCTTAGCAGTTCTAGTTGGTGAAATACCATGCTTCTTAACAGGCTTTGCTAGGAGCTACTATGAGCTACTGATGCTGAGAGCCTTAACAGGGATAGGGATTAATGGTGCTGCACCAGTTGCACGTGCACTTGTAGCAGATATTTATCCTCCTGAGGAGAGGGGCAAAGGATATGCAATATACAACTTTAGTTCAGGTTTCGGCGTATTGCTGGGCATGGTTATGGCAGGTATTGTTGTGTCTATGGGGATGTCATGGAGAATCCCATTCATGCTCGCAGCAGCACCAAACTTCCTTTTGGTACCTCTATTCTTGCTTACGGTTAAAGAGATTAAGATGGGTTTTGCAGAACCCGAGCTTAGGAAGCTTTATGAGAGTGGTTTGGAGTATAGGTATAGGATAAACCTTAGAGAGTTCAAGGCTGCTCTGCTAACAACACCAACACTCATATTCATATATCTGCAGGGAGTTCCAGGAACATTTCCATGGGGTGGGATACCCTACTGGGCACCTACATACTTCCAGAAGCAGTGGGGTTTAGACGCCGCAACAGCAACGTTAATTGTTTTCGTAGCTGGTCTAGGGATGATGGTTGGCTACTTCATTGCAGGGTTGCTAACAGATAAAATGCTTAGGAAGGGGTATGTGAACGCCAGACTTTTAATACCATTCATAGGTATTCTCATAGGTACAGCAACAACAATAGCCTTACTTAGCTACCCATACCCATACGGAGACTCAAGCCTTAACGCACTAGCGCCAGTAATGGTAATGGCTCTGCTGGGAATGACTTTCGTAACATTTGCAGCACCAAACGTACCTGCAATCTTAAGTGAAGTATCTCTTCCAGAGCATAGAGGAACAATATTTGGCATCTTCAACATAACAGACAACATAGGCTCAGCAATAGGACCACTATTAACAGGAGCACTAATTGCTTCCCTTGGCGGAATGTACCAAGGATTGGTGGCAACAGCACTACTCTGGGTACCATGCGCATTACTATGGCTACCAGCATTTAGAACATATAGAAGGGATAGAGAGAAGCTGAGGAGAATACTAGCAGAAAGAGCGCAG
>JAPWUB010000104.1 GCA_028275745.1 Desulfurococcales archaeon
ACTAGGCTTTCATTAGCTAGGTATAGAAATGGTGCTACGATAATCTTATAGTTGTTGAAGGAAGATTCTGGCGGTATCACATCAATGTTTACCCTATTAAGCCATAAAGCTTTATATGCCTTACTCAACTCTTCTATATATCTGTGGCTATAGTACTCCTTTTCAATAACATCTGCTGACCATAGAGAGTCATAAGATAGCAGTACAGCTATTTTAGAATCTACAGATGACTTATTCACAACTTCGCTAATCTTATTCAACTCTTTAAACAGTCTCTCAACTTCATGGAATCTTCTGCGTGGCACACCATCATGATCCAAGATCCCATGCCAGAAAACCTCTTTACCAATATAGTTTGTACGCCAGTTCCAAAACAGAACACCTTCAGCGCCATGTGCTATGGCCTGGTATGCCCACTTTCTAATCTCTCCTGGTTCTGGAGCCACACCAAGCTTAAACACACCAATACCTTCAGGCACTACATAGCCATATCCATCTGTAGCACCAGCTTGGAGCTCCATAACTATAAATTTCCCGCTCTTACTCATATTACGAGTAGCGTCATATATAAACCCAATATATGCAGGGTCGTAGGTGTCAGAACCAAACTTCGGATAAACATCAGTTGCACAGAAGTCAAGATGTTCGCATAATTCATAATAGTTGATTTCTGGATACACCCCCATTAGGTTGGTTGTAACAAACTTATCTGGTGCAACTCTCTTTATTATATCAGCCTGAAACTTGACATAATCCACCCATGAAAATGATCTAAACCTTATCCATTCAATAGTTAAAGACCTGTTATATAGATCAAATGGTGGTTTTGGTGGTGTGATTTCATCAAAGTTATTGAATTTGTGGCTCCATACGAGAGTACCCATAGCCCTATTTAAATCATCAATATTCCCATACTTGTTTCTAAGATACTCTCTAAACTTCGCTACGCAATGTGAACAGTAGCAGTATCTCCATGAATTGGCTTCACCCCAGTGAACCTCATTATCGATTTGAAAACCTAATACATTTCTATAATCCTTAAACTCATCTGCAAGTCTTGTCACAATTCTTCTGGTCAAATCTCTATAGACAGGGTTATTAGGGCAGTACTCTCTACGCACGCCATACTTTGCAGGAACGCCATTAAAATCTACAGGTAGAACATCAGGATATCTCTTAATAAGCCATGGAGGAGGAGCAGCAGTTGGAGTACCCAATATTACGTAAATACCTTGCCTTTGATATGAATTCACAAGTTCGTGAAGCCATGCAAACTCATATTTACCCTCCTCGGGCTCGAGCAACGACCATGCAAACTCAGCAATTCTCACAACATTCAATCCTATTCTCTTCATCAACTCTAAATCTCTGTAGAATACCTCAGAAGACCACAACTCTGGGTAGTGAGCTGCTCCTAATAATATCAATTTGCGTTCCCAGCAAGATCTAGCATAACAGGTTATATTTAAACTTTAAGGCAATAATGAGTGTAATACTTGATAAAAATTTATTAACTATTCTCATATTGGTATTTCTCCTCAGGTGTAGTAGTTTGAAACATGCAATACAAATAAAGCATATATTAGCAACACTTGCTTCACTACTTCTAGTACTTAATATCATCGCTATTGCATTGCCTCCAATTAATGCTCAAAAACCTCCTGTTTCGTTTGTGTTGTGGTACACATTACCACCAACAATTAACTGGAATCCCTTTGTTTCTGGAGGTGTAATAGCATCAAATGATTGGGTTATAAAATGCACTGTACCGTTGTTTGCATTCAGCCTCGTTAAGAACATATTCTTTCCAGTACTAGGCAAGGACTTAAAGGTGAGTCCCGAAGGTTATATAGAGGTTACTTTATGGAACGATAGTCATTGGTTTGATGGAAAATCTCTCTATCCATTTACGGCTAAAGATGTATGGACTTACTATATGATTCAGTGGAAGATATTTAGAAATTTCATTCCATGGCTACGCGATATAGAGATTGTCAATGACTATACTATAAGGTTTTACTTCAATAAAACAACATTTACACAAACAGCACCTATATATGATCCAAAAACGGGTAGAATAGATACATCAAAAGTGTTTAGCTATGGATTTTCAACAAACTTCTGGTATCAAGGATTATTCCAGTTACTAACATGGAGCATTTCAACGCCTTACAAAGTCTTTGGCAAATATGCCGATATGGTTGCTGATGTACCTGTTGATGAAGTTCCTAAAAGATTTAACTTAACAGCATTACAAAATGAGGTTAGGAATCTGCCGATAGATACCCCATGGTGTAATGGTATCTGGTGGTATGATCCAGCCACATTAACGACTACTGGTGTTAAACTTAAGAAGAACCCCGGGTATAGATGGGCAAAGTACGTGCAGTACGATGAAGGTGAAGTACTGTTTGCTAGAGCTGAAGAGCAGATGGTTGCATGGATGATAGAAGGCAGGAACCTGCATACATGGCATGGGCTTTCACCACTAACACTCGTAGAAATAACGAAGGCTCCTGGTGGAGTTAAGGTATCGTGGGTTTGGGGCTATGAGCTCTGGGGTCTATGGTTCAATATACTTAAGTATCCATTCAATATAACAGAGGTTAGGCAGGCTATAGTAATGCTATTGAATAACACAGAATCCTCCTTAGCATATCAACCACAGATGGTTCCCTTTAATGATTATATAACAAGCCTAGCTAACTCCAAAGAACTTCCAGATTGGATTAGGAATAATCTATATGATTGGAGTTATAATCCTCAGAAAGCGTATCAACTACTTGAAAGTGTTGGGTTTAAGAGGGGTGCTGATGGAAAGTGGTATATGCCAAATGGGCAGCCATTCAGATTTGAAATACTTAGTGTCTCTGCTTGGGCAGACTTTGTATCATTAGCAACTAATGTAGCGTCACAATTACAACAGCATGGTATAGGCGCTGATGTAGTCAATGTTGATGTAGGTGTTTACTGGGATATGTGGATGAATTGGCAATTTGATACAGCAATATCTTGGACTGCAGGCAATGCACTTTCGATAACAGCAGCAGGGCTCAACGCTTTTATCAACTCCTTCTATCCTGCGCAAAACCTTGCACAATCAAAGTTTAACTATACGTGGCCCGTTCCTCTAAAGAATGGCACTGTTATATATGTTAATCCATACTACGAGCAAATGAGATTACAAGCTTCATTACCCTACACACCAGAGTTTTGGGATGCAATTGCAAAACT
>JAPWUB010000105.1 GCA_028275745.1 Desulfurococcales archaeon
TACCAATAACAAGGACCGTGACAACAGCAGTCCCAACAACAGTTGAGATAACGACAACAACACAAGTAACAAAAACAATAACAAGTGTTGAGACAAGATCCACAACAATCGAAAGGCCAATAACTATAACAACAACATCGCTAGTCCCAACAACAGCCACAATAACAACAACTGAGGTTAGAACAGAGATTAACTGGACAATAACAGTAGCACTATCAATAATACTTCTAATAATAGGGCTAGTAATAGGCTACCTAATGAAGAGGACTCCGAGGAAGTAAACAACAACAAACTTTTTATTGGTTATCCTTTTTCGCGTCTTAATGTATAATACGTATATGATTTTCTATCTTGCTACACCTTTTACAACACTTCTTGCATCAAGCTCAATAACATCTACTCCCATAGCCTTTAACGCTTTGACAACGTTCTTATGGCTTCTCATGATAGCGTTTCTCTCAATATTGCTTTCTGCATCTATCCATGGTCTTGCCGGAGTTAGAACTATGCATTGTGAGCGCTTTGCAATAACTTCCTTGACGATCTCAATAATCTTATCAACATCGTGAAGTAATGTCGTAATTATGTATGCTGGGCTATCTGGTACTGTAAGCATTTTCTGCTTCTCATATCTGACTTCACCTAAAATCTTTGTAAGTATTTTGATTGTTGATGGCTCTACAAATTCGTATAGCTGATTATAATCAATAACCTTGAGCTGCAGAACTGTGTGAAGAGCTTGTAGCAGCAGATTATCAACGTTGCTGTAGTTTGCGCATCTCCCTTTATCCATCTCACACAATGTTGCAGTTAAACCACTCTTGCGTACTGCAAGCACGGTTGATAGCAGTGCTGATGCTACTCTATCACACGTATATCTCCCAAGACATCTCCCATCAAAAAATATTGAATACGATGCTTCTGAACCCTGAGAAAAGAGCTTTACATAGAGCTTACCTGTTTTCGCAGTTGCTCTCCAATCAATTCTCTTAAGCGATAGACCTGGGGCATACTCTCTTGAACTGATATACTCTTCTACATCACTCCATAGAGCAAGGGGTATTCTTGGCTCTAGAGCTCCAAAGCCTTTGGCAAGACCTAGCTCATGCAGTGCTACCAGTATCCAGTAAAGAGCCTCTGGATAAACAATAATCTCTGAACCTGTATCAACAGAATCCTTAATTATGAAAAGCTTGAGCGGGCTTAGCCTATAAATGTTAACGAAGAGCTTGTAAACTCCAAAGTAATCAAAATGCGTAACTAAGTTTAGGAAAACCTCATTATTCCCAAATCTCGAGTCTATAACCTCAGCCCACTCTGGTAGATCAACGTTTACCACCTTTGCATTACACTTAATGTGTATGGATAGGTTCTTATCCTCAAAAACCCACATCCGCATCCTCTTACTCTCACAATTAATGCACTCACACATTACTCTACCACGCAAACGTATTGAAAGCACATCCATCACTAGTGCTAACCCTACTGAAGAAGCTATCCCCAGCATTACGAAATCATGAGTAGCTATGCCAATAATTAGAAAGGAGATGAAAATACTTAGCAGTAGTAAGCCAAGGCTGCTTAACCTGATCATTACTTGGGTACCTCAACACTTTGCAGAGCTCTATCAACAATGTCAATAGGCTTCACACCTTCAACTTGATATGTTTGCTTAATGTATATTCTATGCGGCAGAACAAACCTTGCAACCCACTTTATGTGATCTGGTACTACAAATTCCTCTCCCTCAATATAGGCTAGAGCCTTACCACCTCTATAAAGCCATATGCTTGCTCTTGGAGAGGGCGGTACAAGAACCTCATCTTGTTGCCTAATGAACTTTACAAGCCTAACTATATATCTAAGCACCTTCTCTGAAACAAAGATCCTCGACACCTCCTCACAGGCTTTATCAATAACCTCTAATCCAATAGGGCTTATCTCAACTCCTCTCTCAATCTCTTCAGACTTTAGCACTATAGACATCTCTAAATCCTCGTTATCAGGGTACGTAGTTGTGTAAGAGTATGCAAACCTATCAATGAGCACTGGTGTAAGGGGGTATGTTCCTTCGGAACCTACAGGCATCTGCGTTGCTATAACAAGGAATACGCTTGAAAGCCTATGTGTTACTCCGTCAACAGTTACTTGTCTCTCCTGCATAGCCTCTAACAAAGCTGACTGCGTCCTTGGCGGTGCCCTGTTAAGCTCATCTATAAAGACAATGTTTGCAAATATTGAACCTTCTCTAAATACCCACTCACCTCTCCTAACATCGAAGTAGTAAGAACCTATAATATCGGCTGGAAGTAGGTCTGGAGTCATCTGAACCCTTCTAAACTTACCACCTATAGCAGTAGCAAACAGTTTTGCAACAGTGGTCTTCCCAGTGCCTGGAACACCCTCAATAAGTATATGACCTTTAGACAGAATCGCTACAAGCATAAGCTTGAGGAGATCGTCATACCCAACAATATACCTCCTAATGCTGTTGATGATGTTGGCCACAGCTTCTCTAACACTATTACCCCTACCCTCTACAGTCATGATAATTACACCTTATCGCATACCTTTTCTACGTAGATAGCGTAAGGTAAAAAATATTGCTAACCCCATTAAAACAGCTACAGGGTATCTAAGCCACGTACCAAAAAGGAGTATGTGAATACCTATTATCTGTTCCCTAATTAAGGCATAGGTAGATTTCTTCATAGGTTCGTAAACTATGTAAACCGCTCTACCATTTGTCAGTAACTGAATGAAGCGTTTATTGTCTCCAAGATCAATCATCGAGTTTATGAATATGCTTGAATCTGAAACTACATAGATGGTGCCTTCGCCAATGTTTTGCACATACACCACGCAGAAAGGTCCGTAAGGCTCGTTAGACTCTCTTACCCCATCTCCATTAATATCTATGAAGCTAAAGGGTGAGGAGTAGCCTAAACATTTTCCGGTAGAGCCCTTAACCTCAATAAACGATGGGTAATTGAGATAAAGCGAAATATTGGTACTACCTATAGACGCCTTTGCTATTGGTAGTGATGGCGATCTGTAGTAGAAAACTTCATCAGCTACTAAGCTACCATTAATCCTAGCCTTAACACCTAGAGCAAGTAGTAGAGAATTCAATTCTTCTCTCTCATCAGCCACTACTAGTGTTCCACCCTGCTCAACAAACCTCTTTATAGAG
>JAPWUB010000018.1 GCA_028275745.1 Desulfurococcales archaeon
CTTTCAGCCTCTTCCCAGCTACCAATAAGCTTATCCAGATCCCCACCAACATCAGGCCTGAGATTCATTGTACCACTGCTAAAAGTTATTGCACCACCAATACCGGATAGAACATTACAGGGTTTGCATAGTACACAATCCCTATCTCTGGTAAGTCTCTTCAGGTTTAGCATTGGGCAAGACCTAAACGGGTTACCATTACCCATCTCAAGTATAGCAACCCTAAGCTTTCCACCACCATATGCTGCAAGTTCGTGAGCTGCGAATAGTCCTGCAACACCGCCTCCAACAATGATAACATCAAATCTCTTCTCCACGCATCACCACCCAAAACCAAGCTCCTTCCTCCTATCAATAGTGCAAGTAACATCTTCGCCTGTACTAATAACTGTTATTGGAACCTTCAAAGAGTTCTCGATGTTCTCTAGCCAATTCCTAGCATCTCTACTAAGCTTGCTCCACTCCCTGACACATTTATCCTGGGGAAATAGTGCATCAAGTCTCGTTATAGCTACTTGTGTAGCAGAGTTGAGCATTACAGCCCTTCTAGCGAGCTCTATATTGAATGGTGCAACCCTTCTCCTCCTACCAGTAACAGTAGCAACTTCAACAAGGCCAAGCTTCTCAGCTTCTTCAGGAGGTAGCTCACCCTCTAATGGTCCTCCACCAACCCTCGTCACATAGGACTTAAACACAACTATAACGTGATCAACTCTCTTAGGCCCGACACCAACCTCAGAAGCGAATGCAGAGGCTGTTGTATCTCTACTGGTCACGTATGGGTATGTGCCGTGGTATAGACTTAGAAATGTTCCCTGAACACCCTCTATATACACAAGCTCACCTCTATCAAGAGCCTCATTAACCTCTAGAGCCACATCTGTTAGGTACTCCCTCAAAGCATCGAACTCCTTAGCAAGCCTAAGCCTTCTCAGAACTCTATCAACCATTGCATAGCCTACTCCCTGCAGTGTAGAGCCAACATCTTTAGATAGAAATGAATCAGCTCTCTCAGCCTCAACATGCCTCTCCTCAATAACGCCAGCATTCCTATCAACAAATATCCTACCCCTGACACCTGTCTCCCCAACCTCCTTAAAGAACACGTCAGGCCTTATGAGGGCACCAGCAGCAATCATAAGCCTTGTGCTCTTGTTCACGAAGAATGATGGTACGAGCCTTAGCTTCCAAACTCTACCCCCATAAACAACAGTGTGACCAGCATTTATAGATCCACACCTAACAGCAATAGAAGGCTTATCGGCTAGCGCTAGGTACGAGCATACCTTTCCCTTTCCCTCATCACCAAAGAAACCGCCAACAACAATAGCTAGAGGCATGGCTATCACCTGCAAGAAACTTTAGTCATACTTATTATGAAGTGGTATGCACAATTGCACACTTTTTGATATTTTTGTATGCAGTGCTATGAGAAACCCCATGCTTAGTTCACTACCTGCAGTAGTGGTAATAAATTCTTTGTGTGGCTCAGCCATAGTTGTGTATAATCGATGAGGCGATTTAATATTGTGTCACCTCCATAGGGGTAGCAACTAATCAGTAGGTTATAATACCGTATGGTGTGTTCAAAATAACTTTACCTGTGCCTTTAACAATCTCTCCAAGCACATAAGGCTTGAATCCATGTCTCTCAATAACTTTGATGACCTCCTCTTTCCTTTCTCTATCCACCACTAAGATCATTCCAATGCCCATGTTAAACACTCTATACATCTCCTCAACACTGACATTACCAAGTTTCATGATTAGCTCAAAGATTTTCTGCGGTTTAGGCATGTTAAGAACAGCGTCAGTATTGTTGTTTAGTATCCTCTTGATCTTTGTGAAGGCACCTCCAGTTATATGTGCAGCTCCCTTGATTAACCTCTTCTCAATAAGCTCTAAAACAATATTTGAATATATTGCTGTGGGTTTTGACAGTTCTTCGCCAAGGTGAACACCATCAATTGTTGCATTATAATCCATTCCCATGCTATCGAGAATCTTCCTCACCAAGCTATACCCATTTGCATGTAGCCCCCAGCTAGGTAACCCAATTATTGCATCACCTACATCTACCTTGGGAACCCAGTCATTATCCTTAATAGCTAGGGCTATACACACAACATCAAATCCGTTTACTAAATCTGGTAAAATGGCTGTTTCTCCTCCAAGAACAGCTACCCTAGCTTTTCTTGCAGCCTCTACAAGCCCGTTGAGTATATCACTAAATTTCCTCTCATCAGCTTCAGGCATTGAAATGTAGTCTACCACCGCAACTGGTTTAGCACCTTCACATACAACGTCATTAATGTTCATCGCTATGCAGTCCCATCCAGCAACCCACAACTTATCGAGCTTCTGAAGAACTATGGTCTTTGTGCCTACGCCATCAACATGTAGAGAGAACTTCTTGCTACCAATGTTTATGGTTGTAGCATAGCTCCCAAGTCCCTGCACATCAAAACCTAGTTCACGGTTTAATCTCTCAATAAGCTCAATTGCAATTGCATGCATAGTTCTATGTCTTTCTAGATCTACGCCAGCTTTACGATAGCTCCAAGAGCTCATAATCTCACTCTATAATTATGTATGAGGATGCCTTTCTCGCCTTCTCTAACGCCTCCTCAATACTCTTGCCCCTAGCAAGTACAACAGCCATTCTCCTCTCTCTATAGGTGAATGGTTTTCCAAAGATCCTTATATCAACACCGTCAATATTGAGCGCCTCGTATACGCCCTTTATTTTAGGAGCCCATACATTATCTTTATCAGTGTAGATAGCTATGGATGCGGCAGGTGTTAGAACTCTTGGCTTTGGTACTGGAAGACCCAATATAGCCCTGACGTGAATCGCAAACTCACTTAGATCCTGACTCGCCATAGTAACCATGCCAGTGTCGTGAGGTCTTGGAGCAACCTCGCTAAACAATACTCTGCCATCTTTTGTTAAGAATACCTCTACACCGAATATCCCTAAACCTCCAAGAGCGTTAGCTATCTTAATGCCGATCTCTCTCGCTTTCTCAAGGATATGCTGTGGTTTTGTAGAGGGTTGCCAAGACTCTATGTAGTGATACTTTCCATACCTCCAATGCTCTACAGGTTCGCAAGCCCCTGTCACAATACCGTTTTCGCCAACATACCTATAGGCTAGTATCGTAAACTCTGTCTCTAGTTGCACAAATTCTTCAACTATAACCCTCTTACTCCTGCCACGAGCATGTGTAACAGCATACTGATAAGCTTCCTTTACAACCCTAGGATTAGGCTCCTCAACCTTTACATGACCATGTCCGCTGCTACTCATTTCAGGCTTTATAAGACATGGATATCCAACCTTATCACAAGCTTCAACAGCTTCATCAGGGCTTTCTGCAAATGCATATCTTGTTGTTGGAAGCCCTACAACTTCTGCAGCAAACCTTCTCAACTCAATTCTGTTCATGGCTATTCTAACAGCCTTAGCATTTGGCACTACAAAGTATCCTCTGGATTCAAGCTCCTCTAAAGCCTCATACGATACCGCCTCTATTTCCGGTACGATAACATCAGGCTTTTCTCTATCAACAACAGCTTTCACTGCATTTGGATTAAGCATGTCTATCACATACCTTCTGTGAGCTACATGCATTGCTGGAGCCCAATCATACCTATCAACAGCTATCACCTCTACACCAAGTCTCTGAGCCTCTATAGCAATCTCTTTACCTAGCTCACCACTGCCAAGTAGCATTAACTTTATTGATTTCCCAAACATTGGTGTTGTTAGATACTCCCTCTTCCTATACATTCCTCATCTCCCGAAAGCCAATTAGGGGATTTTCAAAAATCCCTCTATCAGGCAACCACACAAGCGATTTTCCAAGCAAGCCCTTCCTAGCTTTGGCTAGGTAAACATTCCTTACCTTGTTAGCAAGCCTTATCCTCTCAGCTAGAAGCTCTTGAGACCCTATATCTCTCCTATAGAACAGCGGATGACCATCAAGGGACTTTATGTGTTGTATAGCGAGCTCGCTTCTCCTGTACGCTTCTTCATAATCCCTTCCTTTACAAACTATTTCCACAGCTCTCGAGCCTCTAGTATACATGACTCCATCTGCTCTAAGTTCAATGCTTGCATAAAGTACTTCACAATCCACTTCCCTGATCCCTACTTCATTAACTGCTATTGGGTGTCCTGAAGCCAAGTCCTTATTCTCTGGGTATCCTACGGGTGCAATAGCCTTGACTATTGTTACAACAGACTCATCTATCTCAAGCTTAGCCCCAGCCAGCCTTCTACTTGCAGCACGATCCAGTAGCTCTAGAAAGTCGCTTTCCACAATAGGTACAAGGTTAGATATTTCAGGGTCTCCAAACCGGCTATAGAACTCTATAACCGTAGAACCCCACACACCAGTAAGCATCATTTGCCCTGCAAATGCACCTATGTACCTATCCCTCACCTCTAGCTGTAGAGCTTCCAGAACCCTTTCAACGATCTTAATGGTCTTGTTAAACTCATCACTTGTTATGAATGGTGGTAGCCAGCCAGGTCCCTGAATACTTCCCATCCCTCCAGTCTCAGGACCTATATCAAACTCGAATGCGTGTGGATGATCCTGAACGAGTGGTAGTGGTAGGATAGTATCACCATCTGTTATAACCATAGCCGTATACTCAACTCCTTCAACACGTTGTTCTACCAGAACCTTATAGTCGATGTCGCTATAGTGCTTCATTTCCTCAAATATTTTCTCTACGTAGTTACTCTTGACCTCTAACCTATCATTTGTTAGATATGCCTCTGTATCTCTAATTACCTTAACACCCTTTCCACCAGCCTGCCTAGCAGGCTTTATCACTACATCCCCTGCATACTCTATAAACTTCTTGGCGCTCTCAACATCCTTGAACGCCGCAAAGTAAAGCCTTCCATCAATTTCATACTTCCACATAAGGCTTCTAGCAAACACCTTGCTTTTCTCTATCTCTGCGCATCCTTGAGAAGCACCGAATACAGAGAAACCTTTTTCCCTCAAGGCATCGCTAACTCCGTGGAATTGCGGCTCTTCAGGTCCGATAACGATGAGATCTGGTGAAACAGCCTCAGCCACTTTGACCACTGCTTGTGGATCAGTAGTTTTTGCTATGTACCATCCGCCTCCAGTTTCTTCAGCTTCCCTAGCTAAACCAGGGTTTAGATAATCCATCGCAACAAAGATCTTTGGGCTTCTAGGACTTCTCCTGATTAGTTTAGCTAGTGCGTGCTCTCTTCCACCAGAGCCTATAATTAGAACCTTCATATTTACCCACCTAAGAAATTAGAGCCAAAGCATCTGCCACAGACTCTAAGGCCAAACCTCTTGGCAATAGCATCGACATCTTCTTTTGAGAGAAAGTGTAGTGTGTCAACCTCGAGGTACTTAATAGCAGTATCGGTAGAAAGATTTGCTGTTAGCATTGTTCTTGTGTCAAGATTCAGCAATCTGTAGGGACACGAAGCAACTAGTGGTGGAGATGCTATGAATACGTGAAGCTCTTTAACACCTACTCGGTATCTAAGTATTTGCGAAACTGTCTTTAGTGTTGCCCCAGTAACCATACTATCATCGATTAATGCCACGCGCTTCCCTTCAAGGGCAGACCTAACGGGGTTCATCTTTAGATGAATAGCTATCAGCTTCTCTAGAGGGTCGGATAGAATCATCGATCTTCTTTTACCACCTGTAGCTACAAAGGCGATATCAAAGGCCTTACCAATTCTTTGAGCAAAGCCAATGGCGTATGGAATTGCTGTTTCTGGTACACCAACAACAACATCGACGTCGCCCTTGAAGTTCTCTGCAAGCTTTTCACCAAGCATCTTCCTAAATAGGTACACACTAACACCATCTACGACTGCATCTGGTCTTGCAAGATAAAGCAACTCAAAGAGACAAAGCGTAGGCTTTGCACCATGATCTACTATTATGTTTCGCACCAAATACTTGGATATGTATATACCTTCGCCTGCCCTAATGAATCTCTTTACCTCTCCTCCTAGAATATCTATGGCTACCGATTCGCTAGATATTATTGCCATGTCAAATCCATAGCCTCCTAAAACTAATGGTGTTAAACCTAAAGGAGATCTCCAGGCAAGAACCTCCTTATTGCTTGTTATGAGCAAAAGACTTGGTATCAGCTCAGCTTCATTGTGCTGTAGATACATGGTTATAAGGTTTGCAAACGATTTCCAGATGTCACCCTCTCTAGCAATCTTTACAGCTTCACACGCTAATTCACCAAGCCTTTTCCACGGTCTTTCACTAAACAATGCTAGCTCAACACCATCACCACTACAACTACTGTACAATTCATCTAAGCGACTATCGCTATACACAGCTGCAGCCACAACATTACCTACCTGTAGCTGTAAATCTTCACGAATCTCACCACCGTAACACCTTAACCTGCCTTTAGTGCTTGGCTCTACACCACAGACAACGGTGTTTGAGCCTCTATGACTCAACGCAAGCAAGCCATACTTTATTGTGTTGCTTAGGTTCCACAACTCATCAAACGCATATACAGTGAGTAGAGAGCTCACCCTAGATCACCTCAAAACATTTTCCCTAGGTAATCAACTGTGAGATTCTTGAATGGGTATCGCCCCGTGAAACAAGCTGTGCACACGGTTTGTAGTTGCACGGCATGCAATAGACTTTCTATGGTGTTGTAACCGAGGCTGTCAGCACCAATAGCTTTTGCGATGTCACTAGGGCTGATATATCTCCATGCAAGTAGCTCCTCTCTCGACGCCACATCTATCCCCATGAAGCATGGGTACCTGAATGGCGGGCTAGCAATTCTTACATGCACCTCTTTTGCACCTGCCTCTCTCAACCTAGAAACAATGTTTTTCAAAGTTGTGCCACGAACAAGTGAGTCATCTACCAGAACAACTCTTTTACCATTGATGATGCTTCTGATGAAACCATACTTAAGCCTTGATATTGAATCCCTTATTTGTGGAGGCATTATGAAGCCTCTCCCCACATACTTATTAGCTATTATCCCCTCCTCTAGAGGAATGCCACTAGCTTTACTAAACCCAATTGCAGCAGCTCTGCCGCTGTCAGGTACAGGTATAACGACATCTCCATCTGCAGGTGAGTTTCTAGCAAGTTCCTCACCCATACGAACCCTAGCGCTATACACGCTAACACCGTTAAAGATGGAGTCGGGTCTTGAGAAGTAAACGTATTCAAATATGCATGGCGCTGGCTCAACATGTATACTACTACCTGTAGCCTCTAGCGATTTACCGTCAAAGGATAGTATCTGTCCATACCCAACCTCTCTCCAATCCCTAAATCCTAGTACATCTAGAGCAGCTGTTTCTGAGGCAAACACAAAGGTTTCTCCATCGTATGAGTAAGTCAGTGGTCTAAATCCGTAGGGATCTCTAGCTATAACTAGGCGTGGCTCAGATGTAAGTACAGCAATGCTATAGCCTCCAATGACATACTCTGCCAAGTGCTTCAAAGCCTCGACAACATCTTTACCATACTCTAAGGCGAGTCTGTACAGAACCTCGGCAAGAACGTAGGTATCGCCAGGATAGCTTCTTAGGCCAAATTCCTTGGCCAAGGCAACGTAGTTAGCTATAGTTCCATTGAAAGCTACAGCAATTTTTAGCAAACCCTCACCCACAGTAATGGGCTGTGCTTGCGAGTCCATGTAGCCCCCCGTTGTAGAGTACCTTACGTGCCCTATACCACAACAAGGATTGCTAAATGAAAGTTTGTGAAAAGCGTCATTGGCGAGGATGTCTATGGCTAAGCCCTTAACCCTAATAGTTAGTATTTCCTTAGACTTTGCTACAACAGCTATTCCAGCAGCTTCTTGACCCCGATGCTGAAGCTCTATGAGCAATGAAATAATTGTTGTAACTACATCCCCTTTTCCAGCGTATCCAGCAATGCCGCACATCTATATCCCGCCTTCTATCTCTCTAGACAACGACTCTCTGTAAGCATCTCTCAGAAGGTCTAGATCTATAGACGCTATTGTTTTGTCTCTCTTCCTAAACCTAGCCTCTCCACTATCAGTAACCCTACCAATTATGCTAATCTTCACTCCAAATCTATTGGCCAACTTGAGTAGGTTATTTATGGCTTTAGGATCAACTTCAAGTATGTATCTTGCTTGAGTTTCAGAGAATAGAACTTCATCAATTCTCTGAGCACCTATAGCAAAGACCTTTTCTAGGTCAATATCGAAGCCCAGATTGCCAAGAATGCTCATCTCTATTACAGCGGTTGCTAAACCACCTACACTTATATCATGTGTTGCCTTAACATAACCCAATTTAATAGCCTTGTACACAAACCTTCCATTCCTTAGCTCTGAGCATGGCCTGGGCTTTGGTATTTCTCCCTCCTCCAACCTAAATACTCTGTAAAGATATTCACTACCGCCAAGCTCGGGATAAGTTACGCCAACGAGAATAATGTATGAGCCGCTCTCTTTAAAATCGATTGTTGTAGTCTTAGTAACGTCCTGAACCCTACCAACACCAACTATTGTAGCTGTAGGCTTTACCTGCCTCCCCGTATGATCCTCATTATAGAAGCTAACCTTGCCCCCGACAACAGGTAGCATAAGTTCCTCAGCCATCCATGCAACACCCTTTAACATCATCTCGAAGTACCAGAAGTGTTCAGGCTTTTCCGGATTACCTGCATTAAGCTCGTCAACTATTGCAAGAGGTCTTGAACCAACTGCTATGAGATTCCTGAAGCACTCGGCTACAGCATTTGCTGCGCCATTGAATGGATCAAGGTATGTGTACCTAGGGTTGGCATCACCTTTAACTGCTACCCCCCTGTTTGTTCCATCAAGAAGTCTTAGAACAGCTGCATCACCATATCCAGGCTTGATTACAGTTCTGATCCCTACTTCATAGTCGTACTGTTCATATATCCACCTCTTAGAAGCTACATTAGGGGATGATATGACCTTGAGTATAGCATCATCATATCTAGGCTCTGGCGGTAGCGAATAAAGTGGTTTAAGCCCCTTTAACGCCTCCATAGGTGGGGAAGAAGCTCTTCTAATAGGCTTGGGCTTTGCAAGCTCCTTTGCAGGAACTTCAGCAACCTTGGAACCATTATAAAAGACCCTTATAACACCATCATCCGTGAAGAAACCTATTACACTGTACATCAAGTCGTAGTTCTCAAGAACCTCAACCAGTTCACTCAGCTTGCTCTGCTCAACAACGATCATCATCCTCTCCTGACTTTCAGAAACAAGTATCTCTAATGTGGTTAGCGGCTCCCTTGTATGTAGCTTCTCAAGATGAATAACTGCACCTAGACCATAATCAGCAGCTGTTTCTGCAATAGCCGTTGTTAGTCCTCCACCACCTAGATCTTTCACATACTTTGCAAGTCTTCTCTTCCTGATAACCTCTATCGCATCTATCAATAACTTCTCTGTGAGGGGATCACCTACCTGTACAGCACCAATATCTTTGTCTACATCCTCTGAAAGAGGTTTTGAGGCAAAGCTACTACCAAGTAGACCGTCCCTACCTGTAGCGTTACCTACAATCACTATGAGGTCTCCGGGGCTAGGACCAGAAGAAATGATTTCTTCGGGTCTTACAATACCTATGCAAGCCACATTAACTAGGGGCTGGGTATTGAAGGCTGGATCAAACCATGCATCACCAGCTACAGTTGGAACCCCTATTCTGTTACCGTAGTCACTAATACCCTTAACTATGCCTCTAATCAACCAGTTTGCATGCGGGTTTCTAGGATCTCCTAGGTAAAGCATATCAAGTAATGCTATAGATTTTGCGCCAAGAGTTAAAATATCCCTCACAACACCTCCTATACCAGTAGCCGCACCATTGTATGGGTCTACAGCTGATGGATGATTATGGCTCTCTATCTTAAATACTACAAGCCAATCCTTAAACAGCTTTACGGCAGGGGCGTCTCTACCAGGACCAATAACAACATTTCTGCCTTCTGTTGGCAACAGTTTTAATAGAAGTCTGCTACTCTTATATGAGCAATGCTCACTCCACTGCGCCTCAAACATTGCCAGCTCCTCTACTGTAGGTTCTCGCCTAAGTATATTCCTAATCTCATCAATTTCGGCGTGCGATAATGGCATTACCACCCCCTCTTAATGGACTGCCTAAGGCTTTCAAATATTACTCTTCCTCCAGCTTTAAAGCCTCTAGGGGATAGAATGCTCTCAGAGGCTCTCTCGGGATGGGGCATAAGCCCCAGAATCACACCATCCTCTGTAGCTACACCAGCAATGTTATAGAGACTACCATTGGGATTCTCCCCATCTACATATCTAATGAGGGGCGATTTCATTAATGTGCTATAAAATGTCTTCTCATCAACATAGTACCTTCCTTCAGCATGTGCCACAGGCATATCCAAGACCTCACCTTCCCTTGCCATTGAAAGCCAGGGCCCCTTAGGCCTCTCAACCACAGTTCTAACCCATCTGCATACAAACTTTCCATTTTCATTTGGTAATAGAGCTCCTGGAAGAAGGCTTGCCTCAACAAGAATTTGGAAACCATTGCAGATGCCTAGAACTGGTATATTCAAGTCTCTTGCCTCAACAAGACTTTCTATAGCAGGAGTTCTAGCAGCAATAGCGCCTGCTCTAAGCCAATCGCCATAGCTAAATCCTCCAGGTATTATCACGGCATCCCATCCTTTTACAGATTTGAAGCTTTTGTGCCATACAATCTCAGCGTCAAGAGAGAAGACGTTCTTAACAACATAGTACACATCTTCATCACAATTAGTTCCAGGAAACTTAAGTATGGCAATCTTACCCACGAAGCCTCACCTCAATATCGTGCACAACAGGATTATATATCCTCAGCTTTTCGCAAAGCTCCTTCACAATTCTGATTGCGTCCTCCCCGGACAAAGCATTTACAGATAGCAGAAGGTACTTTCCTGTTCTAACACTTTGCACAGATGCATACCCTTTTCTAAGTATCAGATGCTTATGTATTGTTTCACCTTCTGGGTCCCTAACACCTTTCTTATTAGTAATAATAACCTCTACAAGGTATGTTGATGTCATTTACATCAACTCCAACAATTTGTGCAAGCTTTAGGTATGCTTTTAATAGAAGCCCTGGATCCTTCGTCCTTCGAAAAACCTCTTTGTCTAGGTGCTCGCCTGAAGGATCTAGAACTCTGAATGTGTCTCCAGAGATCTCATCACATAGAACAATCTCTCCACTTCTCACTTTACCAAACTCAAGCTTCATGTCCACGAATCTAAGGTTTCGGGACTCGAAGAATTCAAGCAGAATGCTATTAATCTTTAGGCTTAGTTGCTTAATGTACTCAAGCTCTTCACGAGATAATATGCCTGTTCGAAGTATGTCTTCCTCCAGTACTAAAGGATCTCCTAGCACGTCATCCTTGTAGTGAAACTCGGTTAGGGGTGGGTCAAGCTTTTGCAACAATTTATAGGAGGGCATTCTCCTAAATAGTGATCCATAAGCATAGTTTCTCACTATAACCTCTAGAGGTATAATGTTCGCTCTCTTAACAACAATTCCTCTGCAACCATCATAATCAATGAAGTGAGTCCTTATACCCTGCTCCTCAAGCAACCTAAAGAAAAATGCTGTTAAGCGTGCAGCTAAGATACCTTTACCTATTACAGTAGCCTTTACCTTACCATCAAAGGCCGTTACATCGTCTTTAAACACCATAAGCAGGAGTTCGTCATTCAAAGCGTAGACATACTTTGCCTTTCCCTCATAAATAAGTTTCAACTTAGCTTCAGGCATTTCTGGAATCCCGAAAATATCCTGTTTCATATACAATACTTGAAGCAACTGAATATATAAATTTGACATTTACATAATCAATTTAAAATTTACATAATTATTGTAAGAAACTTACAATGAATCAATTAATTAATGTTCTGTTAACTCGATAAACGAGTTGATTGCTGAAAGCAGCGTATCTTGTTTACCTGTTTACATAATTATGTAAATTTTGCTTCAGCTACGTATAAAGCAAACCTTATATAGTCTTTTGTACCAGTCTATGTATTGGTCTAGATTAGAGGTGAGAGCCTGAATGCCGCGAGTGGCAGTCATAATGGGTAGTAAGAGTGATTGGGAGTACATGAAGGAAGCTGTGGAACTTTTAAAGCAATTCGGCGTAGATGTTGAGGTGAGGGTCATATCAGCACATAGGACGCCGGAGCCTATGTTCGAATTTGCTAGGACAGCTGCTGAGAGAGGTATAGAGGTTATAATAGCTGGTGCAGGTGGAGCAGCACATCTTCCTGGAATGATCGCATCTTTAACTCATTTACCTGTCATAGGTGTGCCCATACCATCCAAATACCTAAACGGGCTTGATTCACTTTTGTCAATTGTTCAAATGCCTTATGGTGTACCCGTGGCAACGGTAGCTATAGGTAATGCTAGGAATGCGGCTCTTTTGGCTTTGAGGATTCTGGGGATTAAGTATCCTGAGATTGCTGAAAAATTAAAGAAATTCGCAGAGGATATGAAGAATGAAGTTCTCTCCACAAGACTTGAGTGAATGAGGATAGGGATCTAGCTATAGCTAATGTGCTTGGCTCATCATTTATTTGTGTGGAAGGAATGGGGTTGGGAGAAGAAAGATGAGGTATATCCAAAAGGTGTTGAGAGCTATGTATATGTGCTGAGGGGTACATATATGAGAGGGTTAGTGGCTGGGTATGACCTGGAAAGGTTATCGATAGCGACTTTAGCTAGTCATTCATCTCTTCAGATATTTCATGGAGCTAAAATGGAGGGTTTCAGAACTGTTGCCATAGTTGTTAAGGACAGGCTTTGGTTCTACGAGCAGTTTAAGCATTTGATAGACTACTTCATTGTTTTAAATAGTTGGGGAGAGCTTTGCAGAAAAGATGTTGTTGAAAAGTTGAGGTCTCTAAACGCTATTTTAGTGCCTCATGGTAGCTATGTAGAGTATGTAGGTCTTGACTGTGCTGAAAACATTGAGGTACCGATATTTGGTTTAAGGAAGCTGTTTAGGGTGGAAGCAGATCAAAAAGCTAAAATGGAGTTGCTACAAAGAGCAGGCATACCAACTCCTAAAATATACAGAATTGATGATGATATCGATAGATTGGTAATAGTAAAGCTTCCTGGTGCTAAGGGTGGGAAAGGGTACTTCTTAGCAAAATCCAAGGATGAGGTGGTGGAGAGGCTTAAAAAGTATATTAAGGAGGGATTAATAAAATCATTTGACGATGTAATAATACAGGAATACGTAATCGGTGTAACAGCATATTACCACTACTTCTACAGCCCCATACTTAACAGAGTAGAAATTCTAGGTGCAGACATTAGATATGAAACGAATGTTGACGGACTTAGAAGGCTTCCACCAAAAATTTCGATAAATCTTGATCTCGAGCCTGAACCTTCATTTGTAGTTGTTGGAAATATTCCATTGGTATTGAGGGAGAGCTTATTACCAAGGATTCTAGAATATGGGATAAAATTTGTTGAAGAGACGAAAAGAAGTTTACCACCAGGAATTATTGGCCCCTTCTGCTTGGAAAGCGTCATAAACGATAATATGGAGATAAAGGTGTTTGAATTCTCTGGAAGAATTGTTGCAGGCACAAACATATACATTAATGGAAGCCCCTACTCATACCTATACTGGAATGAGCCGATGAGTACAAGTAGAAGGATTGCAAGAGAAATTAAGCTTGCTATTGATAGAAATGAGCTGGAGAAAGTATTAACATAGCATTTTTAAACCTCTATGCACGTCTCAATATGGTGACCAGATATAACCCTTCGATACTCTCCGAAGGAGCTACTCAAAGGTTATAAAATAGATTTGGAATCTATACACATAGCTACAATAGCTAGTCACTCAGCTTTAGATGTATTTGATGGTGCAAAAGACGAGGGTTTTAAGACCATTGCGGTGTGTCAGAAGGGTAGGGAAAAGCCGTATCTTAGGTTTAGAAGAGTTGTTGACATTCCATTAATACTCGATAAGTTTGCTGATGTGATAAAGGAGGATATGGTATCATTTCTACGAGCTAATAACACAATATTTGTGCCTAACAGAAGCTTCTCCGTCTATATAGGCTACGACAATATTGAACAAAGATTTCCAGTTCCAATATTTGGTAATAGGTATCTGCTTAGGTATGAAGAGAGGGTAGGGGAAAAAACATATTACAGATTGCTAGATGCTGCAGGGATTAGAAGACCTAAAACATTCTCAAGTCCTGACGAAATCGATAGACCTGTAATTGTTAAGATGCCTCACGCCAGGAAGCGTGTTGAGAGAGGGTTCTTTATAGCTGTTGACAGGGATCATTTCTGGAGAAAATTCAGGAAGCTTATAGACGATGGTGTTATCAGTGATAAGGACATCGACAAGATGTCTATTGAAGAGCTTGTAATTGGTGCGCACTTCAATGTGAATTACTTCAGGAGCATCGCTAGGAAAGATGTTGAGATACTTAGTATTGACAGGAGGTTGCAGACAAACCTAGATGGTTTCCTCAGGCTACCAGCAGAAGTTCAGTTAGAGCTTAAGGACTTTATAGATATTGAAATGATTGAGATAGGCCATGAACCCGCAACAATAAGGGAGAGTATGCTGGAGAAGTTGTTTGAGATAGGGGATAAGTTTGTTGAGGCAACAACAAGAATTGAACCTCCAGGGGTTATAGGATCTTTCACGCTTCAACTAATGGTTACAGCAGATCTAGATGTAGTGGTATTCGATGTTGCGTTGAGGATTGGTGGAGGAACAAACATTTACATGGGTATTGGGAGTCAGTACAGCAAGCTATACTTTGGGAAACCAGTTAGCATGGGTAGGAGAATAGCGATGGAGATAAAGGATTGTGTGTATATGAATTGTTTAGAGGAGATAGTAACGTAGGGTGATAAGGATGGATGGTGTCTGCGTTCTTAACTGGAGATACGGATCTATTGAGATGAGGAGGATCTTTGAAGTTGAAACAATGGTTAAAAGGTTCATAGAGGTTGAGAAAGCCTTGCTATATGGGTTGGCAAAGGCTGGTTTAGCTCCGGAGCACTGTTACAAGGTTATAGATAGCTGTGGTCAGGTCTCTCCAGAGGAGGTATACGCAAAGGAGCGTGAGCTAGGGCATGATATAGCTGCTTTGGCTTATATTCTTGGTGAGAGGTGTGGTGAGTGTGGAAGGTATGTTCATCTAGGTGCTACAAGCTATGACATTGTTGATACTGCTTGGGCTCTTGCGATAAGGGATGCTATGAGTGTTGCACTCAAGAGGCTTAGAGGTGTTATTGAGAGGCTTGCTGAGATGGCTCAGAGGTATGCAGATACATTGATGGTTGGGAGAACACATGGTCAGCACGCTCTCCCAATAACACTTGGATTCAAGTTCGCTAACTATGTCTACGAGTTTGCTAGAAGCTATGAGAGGCTCTGTGAGTGTATCAAGAGGGTTGTTAGGGGAAAGATTAGCGGTGCTGTAGGAACAATGGCTGCGTGGGGAGATAAAGGTCTTTTGGTGGAGAGGTATGCTCTTGAGTTCCTAGGTTTAGAGCCTCACGCTATATCAACTCAGGTTGCTCCAAGGGATGGCTTTGCAGAGCTTGTGGCAGACCTCGCCATACTTGCTAGTCAGCTAGACAGATTCGCTCTCGAGGTTAGGGAGCTTTCGAGAACAGAGATTGGGGAGATGTTTGAGGGTGTTAAGAGAGTTGGTAGCAGTACAATGCCTCATAAGAGAAACCCTGTAACTGCTGAGAGGATATCGGGGCTAGCAAAGATTATGAGATCCTTAGTCACAGCAGCTTTGGAGAATATTCCGCTCATGCATGAAAGAGACCTAACTAATAGCAGTAGTGAGAGGATTCTCATACCTCACGCATTCCTCGTTATTGACCAGATGCTCATTGATATGGAGAAGCTTTTGCAGGTACTGCAAGTGGATGAGGAGGCTATGAGAAGAAATCTTGAGCTTACCAGGGGTAGTATAATGGCTGAGGCTGTAATGGTTAAAATGGTTGAGAAAGGTGTTCCAAGACATGTAGCGCATAGGAGGCTTCAGGAGCTTACAGCCTCTATGAACCCTGGGGAAACGTTCCTCGAAAGATTGCTTAGGGATGAGGAGATCTCAAAGATGTTTACTAGGGAAGAGCTTGAGCAGGTACTGGACTACAGAAGGTATCTAGGGCAGTACAAGGAGCTCATAGGCAGAGCTATAGAGTATGCAAGAAGTGTTCTGGGTAGAGGCTGCTTTCAAACAGATGTAGTGGTCTAGGTGTCAGGCAAGCCTGCCTATCATCACATGATCAGATACGACCACGCTCATCACACAGTCTCTATATAAACTTCTCTCAGTTCACCGTTTTTGAGTATCCATGCCTTTACAGAGCCCGTTCTAGAATCAACTATTATCCATGGGACATCCCAGAGCTCCATACCCTTCAAGTCGAGGTTGCTAGGATATGGAGATGCTGGATGACTATGGATAAGCACAACAATATCCATTCCCCTCTCCTCAGCATACTTATAGACGCGATATATGCATTGAGGGTCTGCAATAAACCTTGTGAAAGGGTTATCTGCAATGTTTGGACACTCAAAGACCTCTACAACACTTGTCACGTCATTGCTTGCTGTCCCTATACCTATGAATACTTTCTCAATTACAGAGCCTACACACTTCCTAACAACATCTTTGAGTGTATCATCCCTAATTACTAGCTTCACTCTTCCTCACTAGACCAAGACTAGCTATGACCTTCCTAACCTTCTCCCTAACAATAGGACCCATAGGCTTGCCAAGAGTTCTCTCAGTAAGCTTACAGAAGGCACACACATCCTCAGATGTTGGCATTCCACAGTATGCGCATCTCCTCAAAGGCTTGGAGCTGGCTAGACCTCTTCTATAGAAATCTATGTTCCTGGCAATAGATCTTGCAAAACCTATCTTAAACCCTGGGCTTCTAGACTCTAACCTCTCCAGGAAATCCCTAACTTCACTTTCTAGGCTACGCCCCCTAATAGTTAGAGGGCATGTTTCATCAACAACAGGTATAGACTCAAATGTTGCATAGAGTGCTAGCTCACTCTCAAACACTTCGTATAGGGGTCTTACTCTTCCAATAAGACCCTCGTCTGACTCAGTCTTTGGACCTAGCTTCGATATTTCGCCAAGGTTCTGAAGGATGAAATTCTTGAATATGTATGGCAGTAGATCGTCTAGGTGATGACCAAGAGCAACTACATTGGCTCCAAGCTCCACCCCAACAACATTTATTACATACCTCTTTATCAAACCGCACACACTGCAGGCAGGTCTCCTAGTCCTAGCAACTATATCTGGAAGTCCAGCACCTATAAGCTCCCTAAGATCAACTACTACTAAGGGTACCCCCAAACCCTTACAAAGTTTTTCAACAGCTTCTCTACTCTTCTTCGAGTACTCGCCTATGCCCAGGTCAATGTGTAGAGCTATAATCTCGAAGTTCATCTCCTTAGATAGCTTAGCCAGTATATGGAGAAGGGAGTTGCTGTCCTTGCCTCCAGAAACTGCTACCAGTACTCTCCAACCACTCTCTATAAGTCTGTACCTCTCAATGCTTCTGCGAACTTTCCTAACAATGAAGTCCGTAAAGTGCTTCCTACAAAGCCTAAGCTTGGCGTAACGAATAACTGTCACAGCCTGTTCATCGCAAAAGGAGCACTTAATGACCTTGGTTGCAGCAGTTTTTTCGCTCATTGTATGCCGAGGCAGAAGATTGGTTAGAAGAACTAATAAGCCTCTTTTCTGTGAAGCTCTTAGCCTTAGAAGTGAAGAGCTCTACAGCTTTCAATACAGTATCGAACTGGATTGGCGGGCACTTCTCGGCACAAACTCTATGTAGGTAGGAGTTCCTTACGCACCTTAGTGCTCTGAAGACTCTCCTAAGCTCTCTGTACTCATCCTCACTCAGCACATCATTCTTTCTAAGGATTGCGAGAGCTCTTAGAATCCTCCTCTTCGAAGACATTTTACACAGCATCTTTTTAAGCTTTCTCTCTCCAGAAGCCTCTATAACATCAGCAGCAACCTTCTCAATATAGATGTAGAGAAGCACAAGCTTCAAACTCTCTTCAACATCCCTTGACAGTGCTATGTCCAGCAATGAACTGCTATCGGCTTGCCTCTCCATTCACTACCCTCTCCTCACCTTAGCTAAAACCCTAGAGACTGTAGCCTCTACAACAGGTTTGGCGTCAGGCATTAGCACCCCCAACCTCTTATGAGAAGATGATGAGTACATGCTTAGAACTCTCCTAACAATATCCTCACTTACGCCAGTAACTACAGGAATTTGATTAGGTTCTATACCTAGATCCATGAAGGCGAAGAGAACAAGGTCTATATCTTCGTACCTCATACCCAACTCAACCTCAGCTAGATGACCTTTCCAAAGCCTTGGAGAACTAGGCTTCTCAACTATCTTTCTAGGGACTCCTAGGTAGGATGCAAATCTTCTAACCTGCGACTTGTAAAGAGTTGTTAGTGGAGCAACATCTGTTGCGCCGTCGCCGTACTTAGTGAAGTAGCCTATTAGGTACTCACTTCTATCACTAGTTCCTAGAACAAGCATATTCATAGAGTTGGCGTAGTAGTATAAGATGCACATCCTTATCCTTGCACGCAGGTTTCCAGTTGCAAGCACGTCTTCACGCTCTTTGGCTATGGGGATGGAGCTCTTAAATGCTTCAACAATTTTGGATATCTCTACAATCTCATACTTACCGTTAAAAGTCTTTACAAGGTTTATAGCATCCTCAACATCTTCCTGAGGAGTGGTATCCTTATCAGGCATTATCAAAGCCAAGACCTTATCTACACCCACACTCCTAACAGCAAGAGCATAGGCAGTTGCAGAGTCGATACCTCCACTAACACCAATAACAAAACCCTTCCTACCCGAAGCCTCTAGCACAGACCTTAGGAAGTTTCTCAGATAAGCCTCAACAAATGCGTAATCAATATCTATAACATCGTCTATGGTTATCCTAAAACCGGAAATTGTTTGCCACCCTACTAATACTCTATCTCTATAACAATCTTCTTCCTGTTCTCACTAACACCCTTGAGCGCAGATAAAAACCCTTCTACAGTTGATCTCAATGCGTTCTTAACAAATGGATTTAGAGGAATAGGCCTACCATCTATAACTAGCCTAACATTTGATGCTACTGGGCACCACCCACTCTTCCCAATCATAAACGCCTTGACAAGCGCTTCACACGTGCTATAGCCACACATACCGCAGTTCGTTCTCGGAGTCTGGGAGAGAAGGTAACTAAATGCTCTAGCCTCAATAAACTCTGCCAAAGAATCAATGCTTTTGTGTGTGAAGAGCTGAACATTCTTCAACCTCTCATCAGTTGCAGAGAGCGGTTCTTCCTTAACCACTGCAGCAACAACGTTCTTCACAGTCTTTAACATTTCCTCAACCTCATTAACTGTGTCTCCAACAACTACTGCTTCACCTACTTCACTCTCTCTATACCCCTCAACAACAATTATAGGAGCATTAACGAACTTAACAGCGTGCTCAAGGTCGTCAACCCATCTGTTAACAAACAGTGTTCCATAGTTCCTTGTAGAGAGTAGAACGAGGTCTGCACCAGAAGACCTATACACAG
>JAPWUB010000106.1 GCA_028275745.1 Desulfurococcales archaeon
CAGTGACCCTAACCCAAACTCTGCTCACAACAACCACAGTTACACAACTATTTACAGAGACAGTAACAAAGTTGGTTACACAAACCGCTACAGAGATGTTAACCACAATTGCTACAGAAACTGCCTGGAGAACAACTACAGTAACCAGCACTACGACAATTACGCAGACAACTACATTAACTACAACACCAGCAGAGCTCTATGTAGTGTTTTCAGTGTTATTCATTGTGCTAATCATAGCATTGATCATTGTGTTTAGAAGGGGTAGAAGATAAGGAATCTTTAGAATAGCTATAGACAAATCAATTCATCTACTTAATAGGTATTACGAACAAAATCTTTTTTAACCTCTAACATGCGTTACAACCTTCTGGGTAAACCCTATGAGAAAGCTTTTACTATCATTAATTGTTCTAGCACTAACACTATCAATAATTGCATCAGTTGCACCAGCAGTTGCTCAGTCAAGAACAATAGTCATAGCGGTTGACCTGGCTCATGGAGAGAGCGACAAGTACTTAGGCTATATACAGCGCAACATAACATCTGTTACAGTCGATGGGGTTACGTACACAATTAATTGGATTAATATAACTAAGGGTATGAAGATAACGCTAGATCTACTTAGAAACGTTGATATATTGCTGATCGGTCAACCCACCACAAGCTTTGCACCAGAGGAGATGGAGGCTATAAAGACGTGGCTTCAATCAGGCAACAAGGTTCTCTACATAGCTGGTGACAGTGACTATGGAGGAGGACCAAACACGATTGATGCTGTTAACAAGCTTCTTGAGTACATAGGCTCTAAGCTAAGGCTTGAGCAGGCATCGGTTTACACTCCATACCCAGATGTAAGGACATATGTGTATAAAGGTGTTGAGTACCCAACAAATGCCAAGGCGTACTACAGGGTTCTAGCATTTGTTGAGCCAGATCCAATGCCAGAGTTCTACACATACATGATTGATGAGGGCATTACAAAGCCTATACTAATGCATGGACCAACATGCGTTATATGGGTTGATGAGTACGGCAACTACAAGGATCCTGTGAATGAGACTTTCCCAGGCCTCATAAGGCTTGTCTGGTTTAGAAGAGCATACATAGGCGATAACAACCCACCACCACCATACGTATACAACATACTTGACTATGGACAGGGAGGGCCAAAGGACGACTCAAGCTTTGTTGCATATGCAACTGAGTACCTCTTCAACTACAATAGCCTCATTACCGTTTCAGGAGAGTCTCTCTACGGAGACTACGAACCTGCGTGGAGCTCATCATACTACGGCGTAGCCCTTGACGGTCCAAAGTTTGTGACTAACCTGATTAGGTGGTGGGTTAAGATAATAACTGTAGGCCCCCTACTACCAAAAACAGTTACAGTAACAGTACTACAAACAGTCACTCAAATCGTTACCGAGACAAAGACTGTTCCAACAACTCAAACAGTGACTGTTGAGAAGACTGTTACACAGACAGCTACATCAACCACAACAATAACTCAGCTAGTAACAGCAACAACAATGCAGACTGTTGTGTCAACAACTACTCAGATGCAAACACTGACTGTTACAGCAACGGCTACTACAACAACCACTCAAACTATTACCGACTGGACAATAACTGGAGTATTAGGAGTAGTACTCCTAGTAATAGGCATCGCAATAGGCTACATAATAAAGAGGAAGTAGCTTAAAACCAAATATTTTTACCTAACCCTTCTCTCCATATCTGTTCTAAGATCTTAGACCCTCTTCTTGAAATCAAAAACACTTAAAAAGTCATTTGTCTGCAGTATGTATACATGGCTACATCTAGGTGGGAATACAATGATTAAGCCTCTTAAAATATTCTTCTCGTTAGTGGCTATAGCATTACTGTTGCTATCAATACCAATGCAACTAGCTGTTAACGCCAAGGCAGAGACGTGGCCTTGGGGAAGCGCTGAGGAGCCATATCCATGGCTACAGTACTTGGCTAACTTAACTAAGGAGCGAGGTATTGTTCTAAGGGTGTTGACAAGGCACGAGCCTTCGATACAATCATTAACTAGGACACTATTCCTTCAATCACCTGTGGCAAAAGCTTTGGGTATAAAGGATATTCAATTTATTTATGTGTCGGCTTCGCTGTGGCCTAGTCAGATAGAGGAGGCTAAGAGGCGTGGAATCTCAATAGATGTTGCCTGGGGTGGTGGCCCAACAGTATTTAACATGCTTGACGAAGGAGGGTACATAATGCCTATAGACGCTAGCACTCATCCAGAACACTATGCAATACTCTACGAGCTTAGCAAGATTCCTAAAACAATTGCTGGCTCGCCTGTATACAAGGTTGATGATAGGGGTAGGATTAGGTGGATCGGTGCTAGTGTAAGTAGCTTTGGCTTCACATACAATAGGATGGTTATTCAGCAGTACGGGCTTCCAGAACCTAAGAAGTGGGAGGACTTAGCAAGCCCTCTGTACGCCAAGTACCTGCCTGCAAGACAGTTGGTAGGAATAGCTGATCCAACTCAGAGCACTAGCAATACAAGGATATATGAGATTATTCTGCAGGCTAAGGGATGGGAAGAGGGCTGGAAGATACTAACACTAATGGCTGCAAACTCAATGATATACCAGGGAAGTGGAGATGTTAGAGATGCTGTGATAAGGGGCGACATAGCTGTTGGAATAACGATAGACTTCTACGGCTACATGGCAATGAATGTAAATCCTGACTGCCAGTACGTGGCTCCAGAGGGAGAGACTATAGCTAATGTAGATCCAATAGCAATTATTAACTCAACCAAGTACCCTGTGCATGCAGCCGCCTTCGTGGCGTGGGTGCTGAGCGAGTTTGGAGGTCAGCAGATATGGCTTGATAAGGAGATCAATAGGTTGCCTATAAACCCAAGAACATTTGATACGCAAGCAGGTGCTCAGAGGCAAGACCTTAAGCAGTCCTTCGAAGAATTGATGCGTGGAAGCTTCATAAACTTTAACGAGACTCTCTCAGCACTATGGGTAAACTCCATAGTATACTACTTTAAGGCAACCCTTGTAAACGCTCATGACGATCTCCAAGCTGTTTGGGCACAGAT
>JAPWUB010000107.1 GCA_028275745.1 Desulfurococcales archaeon
AGCGATCTCCACAGTTTCAGCAAAGGCTGCATAGATATCTTTAGCTCTTGAGAAGAGTCCAAAAGGCATAGCACCCAAGTGTGTGTCACTTACATGAAGTGCGAGCATTGCTTAGAGTACCCTTTAGGAACTTCAGAGTATTCCAAACCAAATTAAGTATTGCGCTGAAAAGGTATTTAAGGTGAGCATCATATAATTCCTGTCAATTCCTTGTAGAGATCATCGCTGCTCTTAGCCAAGTTTTTAAGTGAATCACTCCTTTCTTTTAGAGATTTCCATATAGAGGCTATGTCAAGTGTAGTGCCAAGCTTCTTTCCAGTATGTTTATCTATTTTGACATATACTGGAAACCTACTGATCCACTCACCAAGCAGAATGGCTTCGCCAGTATTTAATGCTGCCAGAGATGACGCAATATCCTCTGTTAAAGCATCTGATACATTTACAACAAATTTTTGATCCTCTTCCTGTACAAGCTTCATTAGCACGAAATTCTGTATTTGGCTAACTATGTTTGGATCTAGGTTTCGAGGCCTTTGAGAGACTATTGCTAGTGAAACCCCAAATTTCCTCCCCTCCCTGGCAACGCGCTCTATAGACGCCCTTGAAACAGTTACCCTCGTTGATGAGATGAAGCGGTGGGCCTCCTCAACAAATACTACAACTGGTAAGGGAGAACCTTGCATTGTTCTACTTCTAGCATGATTAAGTATTTCATCTAGTAAAATCTTTACACTATAATCCTTTTGTTCATCAGGCAACTCAGAAATGTTAACCACTATTATTGTTGAAGGTCTCAAGAGCTCTGTAATGGTGGGCGAAGAAAAGTTTAATGGTATACTTTCGAAGAATTCATCCGCTTTTGACTGTGCCTTTCTCCCAGAATCCTCATTGCCACCCTTGCTGAGACTGTAAATGAGATTGATTACAGCGTTTTTGTACCCTTCTACCAAATTCTCGCTCTTAACTATTATATCTACTACAGTACTGACATGGTTCTTAGCCTCATTCCTGATATCTTCAGGGATATACTTAAGGATCTCATTCTTCAGCGTCTTTACATCGTTATCTGTGTTAGGGATTACCCCTAATTTATCGCCTACAACTCCACAAACCTTCATTAATGCTTCAGTTATTGCGTTAACTATTTGTAAGGCTTTAGCTGTAAGACTTCTCTGGATAGTTGCACCAGCTTCAGGTATTATCATTTTTGCAAGAAGTTTTGTGGGTATCTTTAGAGGATTGAACATAAAGTCTATGGGTTGCACCAAGGTCTCTGATGAACTTGGCACCAGGTTTACATACTCTCCATGCACATCAATCACTATTGCTGTGCCCCCTATTTCAGCAATTCTCTCAGCTAAGATAGCCACAGTATTGCTCTTGCCAGAGCCAGTGGTGCCTGTGATGAACAGATGCTTTGTGAGTGCATTGATATCGACTCTTACTTCTACATCAGGTCTTCCAATTACATGACCTATCCTGATACTGCTACTAGTCTGTGTAGAGAATATTTTGGATAGTATGGTGGAGGAAGCTAAATATACATCAGCATCTGGATTAGGTGGTACAGTAGGAGTCAGAATAGAGTCATCAATAATATCTGCAAAGATTCTAGCTCTTGAAGGTGCGTACCTAAGGTTTTCATCTTCGATGCCTATGTGTGTAGATGCAGCTATAAATGTTGGTGTTGTCTGTATGAGTTTTCTGTATGAGGTTAAGCTTACAACACCAATGGCACAATGCTTCTTTCTCTCGCCAGTGGATATGTCATAAGCTTCGAATGGTATTGTCACATACGTGCCTAATGGGATGGGGTATCTAGACACTATTTGCACGGCGTAAGGTGTTGACTCTTCACCAACCCTACCGATTAAAACACCTGATTTGCAACTCATTTTAAGAATCACTCTAAGAGTTTTCACTAATTGTTACAAGGCCCTCATAGAGCATTTTGATTGCTTCTTTTCTCTTCTTAGATTCATATTCTTCAAATGTTCCCTTCACAATAACTTCATAAAGCCTGGCTTCCTTGCCTGGTGCAGGTCTTAGAAGTCGTCCCAACCTCTGAATGAACTGTCTTCTTGAGCTGGTACCTCCAGCTATTATGCCCACGTTTGCATCAGGCACATCTATACCTTCATCACCAACAGTAGTCATTACAAGCACTTTCACGATTCCAGATTTAAACATCTCTAATCTACGCTTCCTTGTATTTTCATCTAGTTCGCCAATTATGTAGTACGTGTTTAGCTCGTCAGCTATTCTCTTTGCTTGCTCAACATACTGTGTAAAGATGATTATCTTACTGTCTTTTGCAAGTTCATCCTCAACAATTTGCTTAATGGCGCGAAGTTTTTCTTGAGCAAGTGCAATGAGCTCTCTTATCTCAGCCCTAATCTTTAGAGCTTCCTTAGCGTTTTCATCTCCTCTCTTAGCATCCTCGATAAGTTGCTTAACTTCTCTAGTGCCAGCAAGTTTCCTAAATTTTTCCATAAGTTCTTTATACTTAGTCTTTTCTTCAGGTGTTAACGAAACCCTTATAGTGATGATCCTAAATGGTGCTATATATCCCTTCTCTGCGAGTTCCTGAAATGATTTAGCGTATACTACCCCACCCATGAGAGGAAAGAGATCAACATGTCTTCCATCTTCTCTTATAACTGTGGCAGACAACCCCATTCTCATATCAGCAAAACTATTCTCAGCAATATACCTAAACTTATCTGCTGGCAAATGATGTACCTCGTCTATTATCAGCAATGAAAAGTTCGGTGCCAAAACATCTATGTATCTAAAAGCTGACTGATATGTTGTTATTGTTATTGGTGCTAAGCGTTTCTCATTAGCGTAGTAAAAGCCTATGAGTGCTCTTGGAATATCTATAAATTCAACTATTTTGTCGGCCCACTGAATCATTTGCTCTTTAGTGTATGTAACAATAAGTGTTCTAACTCCTAACTCCGCCATAGCTGCTATAGCTATAATAGTCTTGCCGGTACCAGTAGGCAGCGCTATTATACCCTTATAATCATTCTTCTTCCAAGCCTCCAAAGCCTCAACCTG
>JAPWUB010000108.1 GCA_028275745.1 Desulfurococcales archaeon
GGGGTAGACCCCTCACTACTGGGTCTAAGCTAAAAACAAATTTAAATAAAAACTTTTTTAAATTAGAACCTTTTTAACACATTCCTGACTCTTACATCAGCTAGAACTTCTATCTGACCTCCTCCCCACCCTGAAGAGATGAGGGTTCCTGTGAGGGCGGAGATGTTTGGGATTACATCCCCCCTTCGGGGCTCAAATCCCGGCCGGGTCTCCGACCCATTACCCCTCTCGGGCTCGGGGTTATTGGATTAGCATCAATCATTGCCTGAGGCTCACAAAGCCTAAACACTCATCACCAAGGAGCACTAGAGAATACATGACCTACAATCTTTTTATCATCCCCACCTTAAAAAGCAAGGCTTTTAGTTGTAATATGTCATATTTGCTTTCAAAATTCTCTTTCAAGGCTGTGGAGTGCATGCAATGAAGTGCTTTTAGTTAGCGTTGGGCGAGGGCTTTAGTGTTTTTGTGTTGTTAGTGTTGATATTATGGCTACCCATGTTCTGTTGCATATAATTTTTGCATAGAGTTGTTGTGTGTTTTGCTCTATCATTAACTGTGCTTCAGAATTGTTTTTAGTGATTTTCGTACCCATATTTTTCAGGTTTTGTACGAGGTTTGTGTAGAATTCTTGTGAGACTTTTTCTCTGTTCCAGGTGGTGTTCCAGCAGATGGTCCATGTTATGTGGGTTGCGTTTTCGATTTTATATAGTTCAACTCTATCGCCGCGCCACTCTTCAGCAACTCTCATAGCATTTTCTATTCCTATTCTCTGTGCAAGTACTAGCATGATGTAGTACTCTCCAAGTCTATCACTATAGGTAGCCTCTCCCTGGGCTCTGCATCTAATCACAGGCTCTTCGAATCCTGGGCTCCCTGTTAATAGGTATTGGAGGTACTTCTCTGGGTTGATAACCATGGAGGTCGATAACGGGGGTTTTCCATACGCTTCGTTGACAATGTTCCAGCTGTTGCTATAGTTGTAGAGGTAGGAGATGAAATACTCTCCGTAGACATAGGGAAAGGTGACTAGAGCTATGTATGTGTTTCCCAGGTCTATCTGCGTCTTTGGCGATGGTGTGCAGAGCTTTGTCAATACGCAGTAGAGGTGTTGTGTGAACCCCGCATCCCCCTCTATAAGGGCTTGCTTAGCTAACTCACTATCTGTTGTCTCTTCTCCGCTGAAGATCTTTGGGAAGTGTATGAATTGAAGCACATGTGTTAGTTCATGTGCAAGAACATTTCTAGCGCCAGGGCTTCTAGGGTCAAAGTAATCAGTATTTATATATATCGTTGTACCTGCTGTAGCTGCTAGGAACATCCCAATAAAGCTCCTCTCCCCTGAGACTATGGAGAAGTTTAGAGGTAGCAAGAGAGTTGCTTTATACACAACCTCTTTATACACCAAATCTGGGGGCACAGATGTTGCACCTTCCTTGGGGGCCCACTGCTCCAATGCCCACGAGGTGTTCACAAGTTCAAATCTGACTCCAGAGGTGAAGGAGAGGTTCCTTATACGCTCAACCCCCATCTCAACATCTCTCGCAAGAGACAGTATTTCTTCATATCTCTTGCTATAGGTAGTGGTAGTTGTTACCCCACCACCTCCACCAACATAGGTGTAGCCAATGTAAACAGCTACAAACGCAGAAATCACTATGAATTCTAGTATCAGAACCAACACAAGCGAATCTTTATCCATGCTCAGCACCAAGCCATTTGATAAGGATAAAAAGCTAAATAAGTATAACTATGCATTACCACCTCGATATAGGTAGTTAATATGTGTGGTAGGGAATACCCAAAACATGCTATAGCTGCTGTTGGAGCTGTTCTCATAAAGAATGGTAGAGTGTTGCTTGTGAAAAGAGGCTTCCCCCCAGCTGTGGGCAAATGGTCCATTCCTGGAGGAGCCATCGAGCCTGGTGAAGGTTTGGCTGAAGCAGCTTTAAGAGAGTTGGAGGAGGAAACAGGGCTTAGAGCAAAACCCCTAGGAGTAGTGCATATACTAAACAATATCGTTTTTGATGGAGAAGGAAATGTGAAGTACCACTACCTAGTACTAGACATACTCTTCGACTCAACAACAATCGAGGGCATGCTCAAACCTGGAGGTGATGCTATAGGAGTTGAATGGATGGATATAGATGAAGCATTGAAGAGAGATGATGTATCCAAAACCACAAAAAAGCTATTGCATAAAATAAAGCAATCAGGATTTAGCTACACACCACTAGATCTTGAACTAAATGAGCATAGAGTTTTCGAACAAACCCTCAGCAACAACCGTCCCCAATCAGTACAGCAATCACAACATCAATGAATCTAAGAATTTCATAGCAACTGTTTTTCATGGATCTGGGAGCAGTGTTGCTAGCAGCACCACCAAACCCTTCCTCTAATCTTAAAGACTGAGATAGCTATTGATTTATAAAACTCTTGCCCAAGTCTATTGAGTTATTCTGACACCCTCCCCACCTTGAAGGGCGAGGCTGTTCCAGAGCTGAAGATAAGTTTAAATATCTGTAAACAGCTGTAAATACTTGACTCTTAGAGTTAATGTTTAAATAGCTCTCCACTTTATAGTTTCTCGGATGATCCGCACTGCGGTGACATATAGAGATTCAGATGGGAGCCTCGTGGCGTTGGGCTCGACCGGGGCCCATGGGGTGTGGATGAAGCTAGTGATTCCACGCCGAGGCCCAGCCCCGCAAACCCGTTTAAAACTATTCACAAATATTGAAAGCGGGGAAACGCTTCCCTTTGGGCGGCTTACTGGTTCCCCTCATCTATTCGGGTTTACATCTGTAAATCTTCTTCGTAGAATTATGAGAATAGCTAGAGCAATTGCTATCACAATAATTATCACTATTATTAATGTAGTGTATGTTGGTGGAGGTGTAGTCATTGTGGTTGTCGGTGTTGGGGTTGCTGTTTGTGTGGTCATGGTTCTCGTCATTGATATGCTTGTCTTCGCCGCTGTTGTTTGGGATTGAGTTGTTGTGGTTAGAGTTGCTGTAGTTGAT
>JAPWUB010000109.1 GCA_028275745.1 Desulfurococcales archaeon
TGTATAAAGGCATAAGCGATATAGCCATTCTTGCACATATCAATGAAAACATCTCTATAGCTGAAAGAATATGGAAAAGAGTGTGTTATGAGCCTTGGAAACAGCTTAGAAAAATCTGAATCAAACTTCGTTTCTTTGCCACCATTTCTCGGTAGATGGAGATTCAATGCCTTTCACTCCTACTGCCATGCTTCATCAATAAACATGTCCAACGACCCATATACACATAGGCTATAGAAACACATAAACAGTGCTACAAAAACCAAATAAATAAGGCTTGAAACCACGAACACATATATCAACACAAGCAAATAATTATGGATAGAGAAACAGCTTGGTATCAGATGTGTTATTATCACACCTCTGTCTATGAAGCTGGTTAGTGGTTGTTTGTTGGTGGTCTAGGTTTATGAGGTTCTTCGCCATGAACTACACTGTTACGAAACACATTCAGTTAATTTTACTTCCTAGCTTTAAAGGGTCTTTTTGAGTAGTTTGCATATTTCCTATCGTTATATTTGCGGATTTTTCATTGTGTATGGTGAGGAGCTATTATTGTGTTATTGTCTTTTCTTTGTTTTCCTTCTTTAGAGAACGCTATTAAAGCTGGTGTAAAGTCTTTGAGCATGTTCTTCCAGGGACTCTCACTCTTTTCATAGTACTCAAGATATTGGCTAACCTTATCCTGCATTTCATCAACGTAGCTTGCTATATTCTTTATAACTGTGTAGTCTAGGGGCACAAAAAGCACATATTCTACAGGAGCAATCCACACACCCTTATCCTTAGCTCTTAGCAATGCCTCAACAACTTCTCTATCGCTTGCATTATCCTCTAGCTCTAGCAATGCCGCATAGTGGTGGTCTATATAATGCAATGCGAACAGAGCTTTTATATCATTGTCCTTGATGCAGGTGTATAGTCCATACTCTGAGGAGTCTGGTAGTACGCTATGCACTTCTTCAGATATCTGACATCCAAGGCTTTTCAGATACTCAAAGAATTTAATACCATCATGCACCTCTATAAATGAGACAAGCAATGGCATCACTGGGCTATATTTAGCTACATTCATAGAGTTTAAGAGTTTTTCAGCACTTCTATAGATATAGGTACGGGTGTTGTGCTGTGAGTGCGAAAATGATTGATGTTAGCGGTAAGGAAGAGGTTGGTAGGGAGGCTATTGCAAAGGGGTGTATAAAGCTTAAGAAAGAGACTATTGAGAGAATTAAGAGAGGCGAAGTTGAGAAGGGAAATGTGATAGCAACAACATCGGTAATTGCAATAGAGGCAGCAAAACTCACACACCTACTCCTACCCTTCTGCCATCCAATTAAAATAGATTATGTTGAACCTAAGATAAGCATTGAAAATGATGATATCTGTGTAGAGGTATTGGTAAAAACCAGGGAGAGAACAGGAGTTGAAATGGAGGCCCTCACAGCAGTTTCCATAGCACTTTTGAATATATGGGATATGGTAAAGAGATATGAAAAAGATGAGAAAGGGCAGTATCCATACACAGAAATATCGAGTATAAGAGTTGTTGAAAAAGTGAAAAAAAGTGCAGGACTAGAGGAGACTAGCTACTTCTTTGGCTTATAAAATGGGTGTACAGCGACATCCCTTTTACTCAATATCTCTTCTATTTTCGGTTCTCCACTCATAGCCCTCTTAATAGCTAGCTTAGTAGCCTCATAGTTATACTTAAATACTTTATCAGGGTCTTTAGCAGCTGGATGCACAAAGACACCACATATAATTACAACATCGTCAACAACATCCTTCGGTATCACACCCTCAGCAACAGAGTCAGCAACAGCTTTAGCAACAGCGTACTGAGCAGCTCCAAATACCAGCTCTGCTTGTTTCAAGCTCTTGATGGTCACCTTAGGGACTATGAGTGTAACGGGTTTTACTAAGAGATTTGGTGTGAGTACAGCAAATAGTTTTGTATGTCCATAGGTCTGATGCGCTAAGCCAAATGCAAAACCTATACCAGTAGGTCCATCCTTGTCTCCAATTATTAGATCTATGTGAGCAATCTCAGGCTCTTCACCAACAAGTGCTTCTCCAAATCTCATGCCTATTTTTGACATGGAGCTCACCTGCAGTATATAACCTTTGAGGTTTATATATAAACGTATCGGAAAATATCTGCGTGCCAAAGTTGCATTAGATTTGATTTAGATTTAGAGTATCCTTAGTTGACTCTGATTTATTTCTATTCTTGAAAAACTTGCTAAGCAAATCTATATCATGCAAGCTTCATCACTCAATACAAACTTGTATGAAACTTAAATCAGCAGATGAGCCGAGGTGGTACTTAGAGTTGCTTTCTCAAGTCAATGGCGTTATGTAGTCTCCTGGGTCTCCAAGGTAAAGCCTATACTTTATTCTTCCATTTCTATATTCTATTCTTTCTAGGGATCCCTTGGCAAATACTATTTCTCCTTTCTTTGCAATTTCATTGAACCTCCCTCTAAGTGTGTATATCTCTTCTATCTCTGCCTTAGGTCCTTTGATAATCTCCTCAACACTGGCTCTATATCTGCATGGAGTGTATATAGATTCGCTGTCATCTTCTATTCTGAGCTTTGTCTCAATGATGCCGATTTTTGTACAGGTATAGGTACTATATACATCATCTCCCTGGGGTTCTCTGATTAATCTTATGAAGTACCCCCTGTTTTTGAATAATCCCTCTAAAACTCTTCTGCTCTCTAGATTCACAAAGGTGCTGAATGGTATAGGTGTTTCAAGGGTTCTCTCCTCATATAATTTTTCAATATATTTCCTATCATACCTCCTGAACCCCAGTCTACCATCGTTAATAGCTTCTGTGAGGAATCTGTACATTCTCAAGGCATTGCTCTCACCATAAACAACAATATCTATATCTGATTCCATTGTGTAGAGATCAACTAATACTGAGCCTGATACACCAACTTCCCTAACTCCCCCAACCTCATTAGCTATATCTAGAAACTCCTTTACATCGCAAATCACAGGACTTGAA
>JAPWUB010000019.1 GCA_028275745.1 Desulfurococcales archaeon
GATTGCAAGCCTCATATCAAACACCGCTGTGCTTAACTATGTTGAGAATGTTTTGAAGCAGTACGAGGCGTACATAAGGAAGGTTGAGTAGCAGTTGATGATCGTAGCAATTGTTGCACTACTGCTTTTAGCAACAATCATGCTTGCATACATCTTGTATAGCTTTCCCTGGGCACTGCGCAAACCCATTGTTTACAGCGTGAATCTGAGGCTAGATGACTTACCAGCTATTGTTATCTCTGATCTTCACATAGGTAGTGGTAGAAGTGGGTTTAGAGAAGCTTTAAGAATTCTGCTAAGGATTAAACCAAATACGCTCATAATAGCTGGCGACCTCATAGACGAAAGAACTGTTGTTGATGAGTCAACAGCTAGAATACTAAGGCACTTTACCGCCATTAGCAGACGTGTTATCTACACCCCTTCAACATCATCACACGATAGAGCTGTGAAACCAATCTTTATGGCTTTGGACGACAATAAAGTGATTGTTGCATCACCAGTGCTAAGAATATGCATCAATGAGCTGAGGAAATGCTTCTACGTGACTCACGGAGACTATGCACTTAGAAGCGGCGTCTATGCACACATAGCTGAGGCACTGTCGTTAAGGATCCTTAGGAAGCCCTTTGTCGGCACCATACTGAGGAGAGTTCTGGGGACAGATGACTGGATCATTTACGGACACACTCATAGAGTTCTCGTTTCAGAGACTTGGATGATTGTTAATACTGGGTGCTGGGTTCACAGACCTCATGAAGTTATGCAGAGAGCTTTAGCAATTATTGGTGTGAAGGGAAAAAGGTTGAAGGTTATGCTCGTAAAGATTGAATAGTGTAAAAATAAAGATTAGTTGATTTGAATTGTTAGATCCAGCCCCTCAGCTTCATTGCCCTAACTACTCTGTCTATAGCGATTACGTAGGCAGCCATCCTCATTGGGTATGTTGAGTACTTCTTCTGCCACTCATCGAATACTCTGTGGAAGTTCTGAGTCATTATCCTATCCAGTCTCTCTAGAGCCTCCTGATCAGTCATTATGTTGCCCATCCTGTTGTTTGCCCACTCAATCCAGCTCATTGTTACTCCACCAGCGTTTGCCAGGATGTCAGGCACTATTACTGCTCCTCTCTGGTGTAGCACCTTCTCTGCTTCAGGTGTTGTTGGACCGTTTGCTCCTTCAACAATTAGCTTGGCCTTTACCCTCTCAACATTCTCCATGGTTATTACGTTCTCTATTGCTGCTGGGACAAGTATGTCTACTGGTAGCTCCAGGAGCTCCATGTGGTTATTGGACACCTTTACATCGCCCTCTCTATAGTTTGTTACTGCACCTGTCTTCTCCTTAACCTCTATAACCTTGTCAATGTTTAGACCCTTCGGGTTGTATACATAGCCCTTGCTATCGCTTACAGCTACTACTGTAGCACCCCACTCAGCAAGGTACTTAGCTGTATATATACCTACATTGCCAAAGCCGTGAACGGCTACTGTACGACCCTCTAAGCCTCCGAACAGCTTCTTAGCTGCTTCCCTAGCCATTAGAGCCACTCCATAACCTGTTGAAACGACTCTAGCGTTGAGACCTCCAACATCAGCAGGCTTAGCTGTTACAACGCCCCATGCATAGGATGGTCTACCAGTTATCTTAACATACTCGTCGTAGTACCACGCCATTATCTGTGGATTGGTGTTGACGTCTGGTGCTGGGATATCAACATCTGGATCCACATCCCTTGCAAGAGCTGCAAAGTACTTTCTGCTAAGCTCCTCTAGCTCACGCTGACTTAGAGCCTTTGGATCAACCCTAATACCGCCTTTACCACCACCATATGGGATGCCTGCTAGCGAGTTCTTCCATGTCATCCACATTGATAGTGCCACTACCTCACCTGGGGTAACTGTTGGTGCATACCTAATCCCTCCCTTGTAGGGCCCTAGAGCACTGTTGTGCTGGCTTCTCCAACCAAGGAATGTCTCTACCTTTCCATTATCCCTCCTAATTACTATCTTGACCTGGACAAGCTTCTCTGGATGCCTCAGAACCTCAACAACCTCATCTGGTAAGCCGAGAATGCTTGCAGCCTCCCTTAACTGCTTCACAGCCATCTGATAAACTGGATCGTTCTCGTAAAGTGAGGCGTATGGTGGTGCGGATGTCATGTTTTTACCCAGATAAAAAACTGTGTATGGGAGGCTATATAAAACTTTTTGTACTACATTAAAGCAATGCTTAGTTATACTTATACCTCGTCAAGGCTCAGCCAAGGCTGACGTCATCACAGATCAGAGCCACCTGAGATCATCATGCCTAGTAGTTGTTAGCCTCTTTTAGAAGTTAAAAGTTTAGCTAGGGCCAGACTCTTCTCCCACCAACATATGTTTCAAGAACCCTTATGTTCTTCAGCTCCCTAGGCTCCACAGCTAGAGGATCCTTATCGATCACTATGAAGTCTGCAAGCTTTCCAGCCTCTATTGTTCCTAGCTCCCTCTCCTCCATCAATGCATAGGCAGAGCCATACGTGTAGAGATGAAGAGCTGTAGCAGTATCCAGTGCCTGATCCTTTGTATAGCTGTATAGAGGAATATCTTCGTACATGCCTCTAGAGACTGCAGCGTATACTGATTCCCATGGGTTCAAAGGCTCTACAGGAGCATCTGTTGAGAATGCTACTGGCAATCCTCTATCGATGAAGTCTTTGAATCTGTATACCCACTTAACCCTATCAACCCCTACCCTATCAACAATCCACCAATCACTAACAATAAAGTGAGGCTGAACAACAAGTACTGGTCGTAGCTTGGCCAAGACCTCTAGCTGATCATCTCTAACAAGAGATGCATGCTCAATTCTATGCCTTCCCCCACCAAGCTTTGAATACACATCTAGAACCTCATCAAGAGCTTTATCACCTATCGCATGAACAGCTAGCTGTAGACCTGCAAGCTCAGTTTCTCTAGCTATAGCCTCTAGCCTATCTGCTGGCGTTACGCAGACCCCCAGATTGCTTGGATCATCTGAGTAGGGCTTGGATAGCCAAGCTGATCGAGGTCCTAGAGCACCGTCAACTATGACCTTCACTCCAATAATCTTTAGGGTGTTATCCCCTATAGGAAGCGCCATGCCTAACTGCTTCAGAGTCTTAAATGTTTCTGGGAACAAGTGTATCCTAACCCTAGTGGGTAGCAAACCCCTGATCCACAGGTTTAGGAGAGCTTTGAGCTCTCTTAGATCTGCTCCTGCAACATCAATAGTTGTAACGCCTAGTGAAGCCGCATGCCTAGCTGCATCAAGCACGCTCTTCTCTATGTCTTCAAAAGGCATTTCGCTAAGTATCTTCTCCCAAGCAAAAGAGACCATGTCCTCCCTAATAAGGCCTATTGCAACACCCCTTTCATCCCTAATAACGTTAGGGTTGCTAGAGCTTTCAAGATCTAGAACCTTGAGAGCAAAGCTATTTAATACAGCTACGTGGCCACAGACCCTGCTCAAGTAAACAGGTCTGTCATTCACAACCTCGTCTATATCCCATCTCGTTGGGAATCTCCTCTCCTTAAACCTCTCTTGATCCCAGCCCCTACCAATAACCCATCTCATTCTAGACCTAGACGCAAAATCCTTGAGCACCTTCTTAAGCTCCTCAATACTTGTAACACTCCTCAAATCAAGAGTGTTTAGCTGTATACCAAGGCTAAGCAGATGAGCGTGAGCATCTATAAAGCCAGGTAAAACAGCTCTACCCCTAAGATCAATAACATCGCCACCCAGCAAATCAACAATCCTCTCAACAGCGCTGGATTCCCCCACATATGCAATCCTATCCCCAATAACAACAAAAGCTTCTGCAACTCTTAAGGGTTGGAATGATTGGTAGACCCTCCCATTAACATACCCTTTTATCATGGTTCCACACAAAAACCAGTAGCAGCTTCTAGGTATTATGCTTATATGCAATGCTCTGTTAATGCTGATGCTCTGAATCGTGACTACCTGCCAAGGTTTTCTGATACGAGCTTCTCAAGAACATCATTTAATGTTCTTAACCCTAGCCTACGCCTAAGCTCCTCAAGCTTTATAGCGAGATGCCTCGGGATTTCAATGACTATGGACTCTGCACCAGCGAATGACGCTATCATATCGAGCTCGTCGACTAATTGCTCTAGGTTTCTGGGTTCGAACTCTACCCCATCTATAACCTCTATCCCTGACTCTGCAAGGCTTTTCTTAACCTCTGGTGCTGTCTCCCTCCTCGACACTAGGAACATCTTTCTAGGTTTGTACGTAGCCTTGTAGAGCAGTATAAGCTGATACTCTTTTAGTCTCAGTGATGCTCCCTCCTCTACTCTCTTCTCAACCTCAGCCCTCCTAACACCCATCGCCTCTGCAAGACCTTCAAATAGCCCATCTATCCACTTGGATCTCCACTCCTCTGCTGAGAGAGGCTTCCTGAAGTAGCCCTTGAGGTCTCTAACCCTCTTCCACCACTCATCAAGCTCCTTGAACTCTATTATAACGTCGGGCCTCTTTATTGGTGGGTTACTGCTGAGATCAACTATGTCTAGAACCCTGCCGCTATACACCATTAGGTCTGGTCTTAGAGCTACATAGAGGCTCCAAACCCTTTGTAGATCTGCTGTATCCTCCCAGCTTAGGGGTCTTGGAGCCTCGTGGAAGAAGCTTATATAGCCCCTCCCAATGTTCAGCATTATGATGTTTGGTGGAATAGTTCCCAGCTTCTGCTTACCGCTCCTATCAAAGTTTAGGTACCTGTTCTCTGGGTAAGCAATTGAGTAGCCCTTATCACCTAGCAGCCTTACTATAGCAGCTATAGACCATAGCTGGTAGCAGCTCCTAAGGTTTGTTCTAAGCGATGTTGTTACTGCTCTGAATGCCTTGTCCCAGAACTCCTCTTCCTGCAGCAAGCCCCTGACATAGTCATATGAGTAGTTGAACGCCTTCTTCTTTAAGTGCTGTAGGGGGTCTGCAAAGAATGATGCGAACTCCCTTGGCAGTGTATACCCTGTTACACCCAGAAGCTTAGAGACTTCGTCAAGCATTTGCTTAAGCTTGGCAAGCCACTCACGAGCTGTGACAAGCTCTTGACCAGCCACACACTCAACTATTCTCTGCCTAAGCTCGTCAAAGAGCTTAACCGCTTGAACATCCCTAAACCTTATAACCTTACTAGAGTCTACAGCTATATACCTCCTCAGCTCCTCAACAACATCAGCAACGCTACAGCTTTCCATAAGCATCGAGAGGCTCTAGCTCTAGAAAGAGTAATTAAGCTTACTCAGCACCACTACAGAGATTAGGTGATGAACCCTTCATGCACTGAAACGTGATGAGGACTGGGAAACCTGATGAAGCTTAGTAGCGACTTGAGGGACTATCTCGAGACGATAAGGTCGTACAACTCTATTGCCAAGGGCTACAGGTTCTGGAGAGCAAAGCCGTGGCCCATAACCAGGGTTGTTAAGGGCAAGGTAATTCTAGATGCAGGTTCTGGACCATGTGTAAACGGTGCTGAGGCTGCTAAAAGGAATGATGCGTATGTTATATGCCTAGACACCTCTACAACAATGCTTCTAGAAGCTAAAGAGATCTTGATTAAGAGAGGAGTTTTAGGAGATGCTATAGTTGCCGACGCCACCAAGACGCCTCTGAGAAGCTCCTCTATCGACACAGTAATGGCTGTAGCACTTATACACCACCTGCCAAAGCCATTAGCGGAGATATTCTTTCGAGAGGTTTACAGAGTTCTAAAACCTAGGGGAATCCTTGTGGCGACTGTGTGGCTATGGAGGCAGAGAAGGTTTGCACTTCAAACAGTACTGAATTACCTGAGGACATTGGGAGGCTTACTGGGGTACCCCAGGAAATACACAGTTTTATGGAGGACTAGGAGAGGAAGCTATAAAAGAATATACTACCTCTATACAGAGAAGGAGCTAGCAGAGCTAGCCAAGAAAGCATCCCTAAGAGTGTTATCACTTGGATACACCTATTACCTAAAACATGAGAACAGAAACCTCTACCTCATAGCATTAAAAGCTTAGCACCGCTAGAGATATTAATAATGCCAGCACAAATATATGAAAGGCTGTGAAGCTGGAACAGCAATTAAATGGATGAATTGCTATGCCTAGGCGTTGCAGGCATCGCTGGGGTGCTTACAGGGTTAGAAATATTGAGAGCAGCATAAATGTTGATGAGGTTGTCTACCTCCCTGTAAAGGGTCTTCAAGGCGCTACAATAGCTGATTACATAGAGCTTTACGACTACGAAATAGAAGCCCTTGCACTAGTGCATTACCATGGGCTTACAACAGATGAAGCAGCAATGAGAATGAATCTCTCGAAAACAACGTTCTGGAGAGTTCTAGAGCAGGCAAGGTTTAAGGTTGTAAAGGCGTTGCTTGAGCAGAAACCAATAAAGGTTGTATCATCAAAGCAGAGCTCTCAAGGGATTAATTTAGAAGAGAAAAAAGAGGGGTTTAGCTAAGGATTACTCAGTCCAACTTCCAGCCCAGCCCCTATGCCTTCCATAACCTCTTCCTCTACCTCCACGACCTCTTCCAAAATACTCATCAAAATCAGCATCATAGCCTCCATATCCATAAATAGGAGGCTTTGCCTCATCCGATGCTACTTTTTTCCCTCAAGCATTGATTTAAGCTCCTTTATCCTCTCCTCAACAGCCTTAATCTCTTCCTCAATAGCCTCTTTCTCACTCTCTAAAAACTTCTTGTAATCTTCAAGGAACTTCAGCTCCTCTTCTGGAGGCATTGGGGGATACATTGGCGGATACATAGGGATCATATAAGGCATTGGCATGTACATGAATGGCACTACAAATGGGTATGGATATGGGTATTGCATCCCCCACCTGTATCTATGCGTCGAATACCATGGATAAGGCCATGCCATCATGCTACACCTCTACAAATCTCTTTTACCACCAAGGCCAGGCCCATGTCCACGGCCTTGGCGTCCATGTCCATGGAGTCCAGTACCATGGATAGTAGTAGTATCTATACGTCCATGGAGCTCCATATATTTGCCATGGTGTTAGCCAGTACCAGCACCATCCTCTTCCGAATACCCAACCAGGTCTTAGTGGTGGTGGTAGCCAGCTCCATGGTCCTTTACCTGGGTATGGACCTGACCAGCCCCAGCGCCAGCTCATAGCACTTCACCGTGTATATGAAATAGGTTTCTCGGAAATATAAGCTTTGCTAATATGAGCCATTGCATTGCTTCAGGCAACATATTTCACGAGATTCTAAGTAGAGTAAGTGATAGACAATGAATATGCTTACAGTCTTTCACCACATTACTCATTATGTTAAACCCATTGTTAAGCTCAATAAATAAGATTAGCTAAAACAAATTGATATCTATACCATTCTTGCTATGGCTTGTAGCGAGCTCGGTAAAAATGCTGAAAAAGACGGTGTTGAGCAACAAGGACGAGGAAGTTAAGGATGGCGATAGCTACAAGTCTTTAAGCTCCTTGACCATGTACGGCGATTCTGGGGGTCTTCTATATCCAAACTTTCTATAGTACTCTCTTGCTCCTACACCTGATAATACAAGTATCTTTGTGCAGCTAAACTCGTACCTTGCCACCTCTTCTGCAGTTTTAAGAAGCTTTGCTCCCCATCCCCTATGCTGCCAAGCCTCATCATCGTGCTCACCTATTGGCACTTGCGTTCCGTAGACGTGGAGCTCCCTAACAATTGCTGTTCTCCTATCAATTTCGGGCCTATGAGCTTTGTCTGACGGTATTCTAAGCCTTAGTAGCCCTACCAAAACATCCTTATCTAGATCCTCAGCTGCTAAGAAGACCTCTACTCCTTGACTCGCCTCGTAAACCTCCTTGGTTATAACCACGTTATCAGGTTTTATGCCTCTGAACATCTCTTGCCTTCCAACCTCTCTAAACCTAATCTCTCTAATCCTGATCCCTTTCTCAAGAGCTCTCCTCTCAACCAACTCCCTTAGGTTAGATTTCCTGGGTCCTGCAACTATGAGCTCTGCTGGTATATCCCTCTGTATCTTTATTACCCTCACCCACTTCGGTATGTATCTGTAGCATTCAGAGATTATCTCAACAGCCTCCTCATCTGTCAATGCCTTGTATTCTCCTCTCCTCCACCACTCATAGAGCACAGTTCCTGGAGTAACAAGCGTTGGGTATATCTTGAGCATGTCGGGTCTGAAGTCGGGGTTCTCGAAGAGCTCTCTACACATCTGCACATCTCTATCAGGGTCAGAGCCTGGTAACCCAGGCATTATGTGGTAGCCTACCTTGAATCCAGAGTCCTTTAGTATCCTCGTAGCCTCTATAACATCCTTTACTGTGTGTCCTCTCCTAACCTTCTCAAGAACATCATCATATATGCTCTGAACACCTACCTCAACCCTTGTCGTACCTAGGTATAGCATCCAGTCAGCGTGCCTCTCCTTAGCCCAGTCAGGCCTAGTCTCAATAGTTAGAGCAACTATCCTAACCTTAGCAGTCTCATTCCTTTGGTGAGCCTCCTCAAGACTTGGAAGCCTCTCTGGCCTGGGCTCTGGAAACCTGTTAGCAGCCTCAAAAATGCTTGTGATAAACCATAACTGGTAATCCTGTGGCGTTGCCAGGAATGTTCCGCCCATTACTATGACCTCTATCTTGCTGGGCTCATGACCCATTGAAACGTACTGGCTTAGCCTTAGCCTGACCTGCTCATACGGATCAAAATTCACGTAGATAGCCCTCATCAGCGCTGGCTCCTTCCCAATATAGCTCTGAGGAGTGCCAACATCTGGTCCACCGGGACAGTAAACACACTTTCCGTGTGGGCATGGAAACGGCTTGGTCATTACAGCTACTGGTAGTACCCCTGATAACGCTCTTGTAGGCCTTATCACCCTCTTCCCAGCTACACCCATCAGCAACCCCAGTACAGCTAGCTACTCTGCTTAAGGTACTTAGAGAAAGTTTGTTAAGGAGGTGAAAAGCGTTTTGCGTATCTCGAAAAAGGTTTCTGCTTTAGGTTGGTTGGTAGGAGAGGTAATACACTGAGTAGCTTATCTTAATAGCTCTGCTAAGCTCGTCAATTATTGTCCAGTCCTCCTGACTCAGTCTCCAACCGACAGAACCAGCGAGCTCCTCTACTTGCTCAGGGCTTTTAGCGCCTGGTATTGGGACTACTACTGGGCTTGACATTACCAGCCAGTTTAGGGCTATTTGAGTAGGTGTCTTATTGTATTTCTCGCCAAGTTTCTTCAGTAGCTGGACAAGGGTCCAGACCTTCTCGAAGTTCTCTGGGTGGAAAACTGCTTCCCTAGCCCTGACATCTGTGAATTTTGGTAGGTTCTCTGGTGTGTACTTACCTGTTAGAGCTCCTTTGGCTATTGGGCTCCATGCTTGTAGGGTTATGCTGTGCTTCTCTGCATATGGTATTATCTCTTCCTCAGCCCACCTCTCAACAAGGTTGTACCTATACTGGAAGATCTCTACATCAGCTCTTGCAAGGCTGTTCCTAAAGCTCTCAACAAGCTCTACAGGGAAGTTGCTGAGACCTAGGTACCTAACAAGACCAATGTTGACAAGCCTCTCAAGAGCTCTTGCATATACCTTTGTTGGGTAGTTATGCCAGCACGGTGGCCAGTGAGCTAGCAAACCATCTATGTAGCCAAGCCCTAGAACCTTTACTGAGTGCCTAACAGCCTTCTCTATATCATCAGGATTCAGGAAATCTCCAGGAATCTTAGTCGTTACTATGACCTCATCCCTCTTAACACCTAGCTCCCTAAGAGCCTTACCAAGCATGTTCTCGCTCAAACCATTGCCATAAACCATTGCTGTGTCAAAGAATTTTATGCCCAGCTCAACAGCTTTAGCAATAACAGCCTTAGCCTTTTCATACTCAGTAACACCCCAAGCCTCACTAAACTGCCACGCACCCAAGCCAATCCTTGAGATCCTCTCCTTAGTTTTACCAAGAATTGTGTACTCCACAATCCCACCTCTCGTACAAGGTAATAGATGAAGCAGAGTAAAAAGTTTTGCCTTTATGACCGGTGAAGTAACATAGTGAATTTGGCTGACTATAAAATTTATAAAAAAATTTGTATATATCTAGTTAGAGAGAAGTTGAGTAGAGGTGAGGTTGTATGGCTGTAGCGCAACAACAGCAACAGCTTACAGCTAGTGAAATCGCTAAGAAGGTTTCCGCGTCAATAGCAAGGGTAGTGATATACGTTATACTCTATGTGCTGGTATCTGCAGCAGTACACTACATTATGTCTACACATTATGTCTACTCTGTTACCGAGCTTTGGCATTCAGGTAGCTGACTACGAGGTCTATACACAGATACTGCTAGCACTAGTCTTCGGCTACCTAATTGTGAATGGGGTAGCAATGTTCTTCTACTGGTCAACAAGAGCAAAGTATGATCATCCAACAGCGGCTGCTATCAGAAACATTGTTAGAATTGTTGGTGTAGGCGCAATGGTTGCAGCTATAGCTGGTGGTGTTGCTGGTGGAGCTGCTGGCGTTGCTCTCGGAGGATTCCTAGGAATGGTAATAGGCTTCGCATCACAGCAAGTACTTGGACAGGCTATTGCAGGGCTATTCCTGCTAATAGCAAGGCCCTTCAGGATCGGAGATAGCGTCGTAATAGCTGGCGAGGATGGTGATGTTGAGGATGTGTCAACGCTATTCACAGTAGTTATCAAGGCTGATGGAACTAGGGTGCTGATACCAAATAACAGCATTATTGGTGGCAAGATATATCTGAAGCCAAAGAAGTAGCCTAAGCACACATAGACAAGATCTAAAACTAGAAAACTATATTTTTTACATTCTTCTACAACTCCTCCAAAACATCTATGACCTGGGAAAGCTCTGATATTACTGCTAATCCGAGCTCCTTAAGCACTACCTTACCCTTATCCCTTCTACCCCTATCTATATAGATAGCCTTCATACCTGCTGACAAAGCGCCGCCAACATCTTCAATAACGCTGTCACCAACGTGAGCAACCCTACTGGGCTCTACATCCATGTGCTTAGCGAACATTAGGAATATCCTTCTATCAGGCTTATTAATCCTTGTAGCATCGGCGAAAAGCATTACATCGAAGTACTTCGCTATGCCAAGCCTTTCAAGCAATTCTCTTGTTAATCTACTGCTCCAGAACACTGTATTGCCTATAACGCCCATTCTAAACCCGAGCTTGTTAAGAAGCTGTATAGTTGAAGCAACCTCTGGGTACATGATCTGGTTTGGGTCTGCAGATGAGAATGCCTCCTCAATAATGTTTATGACCTCCTCCTGAGTAATACCAAGTTCTTGTGCTAACAGGTTCTGGGACTCCACAACAATATCGAATCCGTCTACCTCACCAAGCCTTCTCCTAGCCTTACACCTCTCATAAACCCTTAGAATGATACGCTCAACACTATCAGCATCAACCTCTCTAGAAAATAATATTTTAGCTAGCTTCTCTGCAATCAATTCAAACATCCTTCTTGTGTCTAGGAGAGTCCCCCAAACATCAAACGATATAACAGCTACACTAATCATTTTATCTGCATGCCCCTAGAATAGGGTGCCATAACCATAAGCCTTGCTGAAAGGTATAAAAACGTTCCTGTCATACCAAAATCACTAAAGAATTGAATACTGATTAAATGTCGCTATGCAATGAACATGTTTTTGAGGTGTGTAGGAGGGGCAGGGCTATGCAGTTATGTGATTGCAAATGCAATTGCAAATGCTAGTGATGTTAATGCTATTAGTACTGATGAGTATTTGAACGCGTATACCGTCTCACCGTATATAACCCTGCTTATGGCAACCGATGAAACTACTGATACTATTACTGCTGAGATGTAGTATAGTGAGTAGCTGTAGGCAAGGTCTATAGCTCCCTTAAGTATTGGTGTACCTGCACCTAGTTTTGCCAGGTACGATATCAAGACGTTTATGACAATCGCTGTAGCGATGTATGCTATGACTGCTAGCAGCAGTATACCCTTGTAGCTCTCTAGCCTAGCCCTCCTCAAATCCTCAAGCCTTGCCAGCTGAAATGAGAACTTCTCTGCTTGTGTAAGCACATCTGCAACTCTACCACCACTAACAGCTGCTACAGGTAGCGCAGAAAGTACTACCCTCACCTCCCTAGGAGCACTAGCAAAAACCTCATCAAACCCCTCAAATGGGTCGTAACCTAGCTGAAGAAGCTTTGCATACCTATATAGGTACATCTTCATAGGCATCTCAACAGCTTCTGAAGCCCTCTCCAAAGCAACTGCAATCGGAATTCCTGTTCTCGCATAGGAGCTGAGTATAGCAATAGTGTCAGACAGCTGTCTCCTAATCAAAGCCCTCTCAACAGCACCTCTCCTAAGAATTATGTATGTAGCTAGTAGCATAGATGAGGCTAGAAACCCTATTATTGTATAGGAATCAGGTGTTTTGAGTATTGGAACAGGTATTACACCACCTCCAACACCTACACTAAAGCCCTGCAAACCCTTGAACCAGTTGAAGCCTAAGAAGCCTGCGATCATAGGCAAAAATATGAGGGGTGCGGCAATGCCGAGCAAGGCGATGGTTAGCACAGCTAGCATTATATCCCTTAGACTCTGCTTCATGGTCTCACCCTAGAGACTATAACATCTGCTAGCACAACAATGGCTATAGATGCTACAGGAACTAGTATCAGCGTTGTTAGTGTTAGTAAGGCTTCAAAGGATATCCCCGCTATTGGCGCTATCAGTGCTAGTGCTGCCATAGAGCCTATGAGTGATGGTATTAGCAGTGCTATAGCTACATAGATCTCCATGTAGGTGTTGAGGGATTCTGCAGACCTCTCAATCCTTATACTATACCTAGTCACATACCTCTCCGTAAGACTCCAAACAATCTGAACAATATTTCCACCTGCACCAATAATTGATGATAGGGATAGAAATAGCTCTCTAAGCGTTGGTGATGGAGTAACCTTCGCAACTCTCCTAAGAGCATCAGCTATTGGAGTTCCGACTCTGAGAAGCGATGTAGCTAAGTCGATCTCTATTGAGAAGAACTTGTAGTCTCTTCCCAGAACCCTTGGAAGTGATTCTAGAACCCTATAAAATGTTTGACCAGATGCAATAAGCAGTGAAAGTGCTGTAAGAAGCTCTATAGCCTTTGACTCTATGACCTCGCCCCTATTCTTGTACAGCGTAATAGGAATGTATATTGCTAGAGCCATGGACAGCGGCAGAGCAACAAAGAGTGTTGATGCTATTGCAACAGCTATTGCAAGTAGCAATGGTAGGGATCTGGACAAGGCTATGAAGATAAGCGTAGCTGATACAATAAGAGCTATGAGGATGGCTTGTGATGCTCTCTCAATGTAGCTTTCATAGCTTGTTGATATTCCAGAGCCTATGACATAGGCATCGAAGTCTCTTACTGTTGATGTGTAGCTCTTCAGCAACGTTTTTATGGGTGTAGAGGCTATGTCTAGAGCTCTAGAAGTATAGTCTCTCAACCTCTTCAAGCTCTCTAAACTGGTAAGGCTCTTTGACAAGCTCTACAGCCTCTCTATACACAGCTTCTGGTTCTCTCCTATATCTCCTTATCAGCGTATGCAACTGAATAACGTCAAGGTTCCTCTTAGCTGCGTAGAGAAGTACTGTAGCCCTTCTCCTCAAATCCTCAAGCACATCACTGTAGCTTACCAGGAGAAGGAATGCTATATCCCTCAATGTTCTGCTATCCCTTAAGCTGAAGAGCCATGCATCGTCCTCTCTCCTCCACTTACACAACAGCTTGACACTAAGCCTGTTCTGCACAGGATCATAACCCTCTATCTCGTAGATGTATGTAACCTTCCTAGCCACAGAACCATTGAGAAGCAGCCTCTGTACCTGAACAAGTAGCTTAGCTGTTGCTAAAAGGGATGGTGGAACACTCATTGGTGCTGACAGCAACCTCCTTATCAGTGATGCAACGTTCTCTGCATGAATTGTTGTCATGCCTCCGTGACCTGTTGAAATTGCTTGGAAGAAGCTGTAGCTCTCTCTAGACCTAATCTCGCCCAGTATCAGCACATCTGGTCTCTGCCTCATAGCAGACTCTACCTGCGCCTGTAGAGTAACGCTCTGAACACTTGCATCACTGCTTAGCCTTGTTACCATGGACACCCAGTTTTCGTGGAATGGAAGCCTAATCTCCTGGGTATCCTCAGCAGTAACGATCTTCATCTCAGATGGGAGAAGCATTGCAACAGCATTTAGAAGCGTTGTTTTGCCAGAGCCTGTAGGTCCATAGAATATTATTCCCTGCTTATTCTCAGCTGCAATCCATAGAAGTGCAGCTACACCAGCATCTAGCATCCTCCTATTGATTAGCTCAACTATTGTGAATGGCTCCTCCCTATACTTCCTAATAGTGAAGCTATGGCCATGAGTAGAGACAGTGTCTAGAACTATGTGAACTCTGTAACCCTCAGGCCTAATAACACCCTCAACAATTGGCTGAGCGATAGTAGGCTCAATATTTGCTCTATAAGCAAGCCTCCTAACAACAACCTCTAGAGACCTTGCATCAAGCCTCTTATTAGTCTCTAACCACTCAAACCTCCTATGAAAAACATGAATAGGCTTCTCAACGCCATCGCATGTAATATCCTCTATCTCAGGATCCCTAATAAACGGGTCTACCTCACCATAACCAATAAAATCTCTTAGAATGTAGTAAACAACAGCCTCCAAACCATCACCAGAAACCTCATTACACCTCCTCTTAAGAACCTTCCCACAAACATCAGAAACAAGCTTCCTAACATAATCGTAGCCCTCATCAAAGCTCTGAAAAGCTGAAACCTCCTTCAGAACCTTGACATCAGATAGTATAGCCCTGGAGACAGCATCCCTCAAAGAAGCAAGTATAGAGCTGAGCTGAGGCTCATTAACAATGTACCTAAGCCTAGCATCAAAACCCCTACCAATAACAACCTCAACCATACTACGAAAACCAACCCTATACCTATCAACAACCTCAACAAGCTCCTGCAACGACATCCAAACACATACCCTCAGCTACTACTATACATTAAAGCAACACTTTTAAGTATATGACAAGAAGAGGAATTGAAGACTAAAAAGAAAATTTGATTTAAATTATTCATTCGCCAAGCCTTAGCCTATCTATGGCCAGACAAAGGTGTATGTAGCCTCAACACCATTAGCAGTAACAACCTTTACTACATAAGCATAGCCAGAGGTTCCAGTAAATGATATCGATACTGATGAAACCTTGCCAGGTTGTATAATCACTTGCTGTTGAGGCTGACTAACAGTTAATGTTACTCCATTAGGTGTTAAGATGTATACATGCGTTATATTTACTGCTGCGTTGCCTACATTCCTAACATAGACCGTAACTAATTTGTTTGTCGTATCTACTGTAACAGCATCTATCTTGATTCTTTCGTATAGTGCTGGGTTTTGTGATGGTAGTGCTGATGAGTATCCTGATACCCATAGCCATAGAAGTACTCCTGCAACTACAGCTATTAGCACTAGTATTATTGTTGCTATTACTGGTGATACACCCTTTCTTGTAAGTCTCATACCAGGCACCTCTCTGCCATACACTAACTATAGTTTATAAGCAAATATAAGTTTTTATAGTTAGGAGAAGATATGGTTTACTGCTTGGGTAAGTAAAAGCTGTGGTGGTGTGCTTTGCGTGGTGTTAGTGAGTACGTGGCTGCTTTGCTTATGACTATAATTACTCTTGTTGCTGGTGCAATAGTGTTTATCTACAGCTACCATGTTGTTAGTAGCTATTCTAATGAGTTTTCCTCTAGGGCTTTGGGTGCTGGTAGAAGTCTTTCTGTTGCTGTTCTAGCTTCATTTATTAGGGGCTCTAATCAGGTTATTGTTATTGGTTCTACTGGTGCTAATCCAGCTACTCTTAGGGCTGTGTACATAAATGAGTCTCTCACTATCTGCACACTCTCCTTCGCTTCAGCCCCTGGTGCTACAACCTCTAAGCAGGTTGATGGGTCGACAGGTACTGTAATTCCTTACAGAACTGTCTTTATCGTTAGCTGTACACTGCCAGGAGCTAGCAATATGGCTGTGGTTAAGCTTGTTTTTGATGAGGGTGAGGTCTATGCGAAGGCGGGTAGGCTTGTCTAGAGCTATATCACCAATTGTTGGAGCTGTGGTGCTAATCATTATCATGGCTATGTTCACAGCACTATACATCTACATGCTTGACAAGGTAGCTGAAACAGCTAGGCAAGCTTTTGAGGGTGTTAAGCAGGTTGGGGAAGCATCGTCGAGCATCAGTAGCTTAAAGGCTTTGTGGAGCTTTAACGGAACACATATAACCATATACATAGAGAACCAGGCACCGAAAACAGTTCTCGTAACAGCAATAGCTATTGTATACAGCGATGGTAGCTACACAACAGTGTCCAGAACAAATGGGAGTGTAGCGGCACTGGTAGTCATAGGCAACACTGTTCTAAATACATTGAGTCTCCCACTAGGCTTAGCACCAGCAACAAAAGCAACAATAACCATATCAACAAAGGGAAAGACGCCTGTTACAGCATCACTAGCAGTAGAAGCCTCACCAGTAACAGTTGTTCAAGCAGTGCCAATAAAAAGAGCTGAGCCAACACCAACAGCTAAAGCATCAAGACTATCACAAACAGCAACACAAGGCGCAACAACATGGCTAGGAACAGCAGCAATACCAACAACAAGAAACGCAACACTCTCAAAAACATACCCACAAACAGTTACATCAACAGGGGGAGTAACATACAACCTGCAACGCATTAACAGAAACACATTGTATTACACAGACTTCGAGTCTTTACCTAGCGACTGGTTTCAAATTGATGGTTTGTGGGGCCTGACAACAGGATTTAAGGGTAGTGCTATTGAAGGAAGAGATAATAATCAAGGTATAGGAGGTTCTTCAGAGTATTGCTACTCAAAGGATTTCTCAAGCTACCCATCTCTATGGATAACAGTAAAAACTGTTCGTACACAAGGTTATGGTTGGTATGGACTAGGACTAGTGAATAGTGCTCAAAACAGAATGTATACAATAGAAATTTATACAAGTGGTTCTGTTGGTTCTGTAGAAGTTTGGAGCTACAATGTTGAAATTAATAGGAACTGGCGCAGAATTGCAAGCACCCTCATATCTAATTACAATCTTAATGCTTGGTACATCATTGTTGTTAGGTATGAGTATACAGCAACAGCTTTAAACTTCTATGTATGGGTCTATGACACAAGCGGTAAACAAGCAGCCTACTTAACAGCCTCAAGCACATCACCAAATAGATTCGCACCTGCATATATTTGCCTAGAGGTTGACGAGGTTACTGCTGTTTTTGATGACTTCATAATATCAACTACTGACCCTAGATATGTAACATTTGTTAATATTCCAGCACCTGGCTATAGAATAGCTGTCTACGATAATCGTGGTAATCTTGTGAATAGCACTGTAGCAACATCATCAACCGCTTTACTAAGCATTGTAACGGATGCTGTTGTTGGTACTGGGTATGATGGTAGGATAGTTGTTTGGGATCCAAACGGAAATATGATAATAAACTACAGTGTTCCCAATAATGATGCGATTCTTGGTGGCGATGTCTACAGACTTGTTGTTTCTGGTGGTCCACCCCAAGCTATTTTCAGTGATATAGCTATCTTCAGCAATCTTGTTAAGTTGATTGATGCTAACGTGAGTCTCGTGGCTACTGCAAATGTTACTATAACTATGCAGGTGTTTATCAATGGTAGTCTCGCTTATTGTAGCACTAACAAATCATTCAATGTTTTGATCCCTGTTACTATACTGGGTCACACCTATAACATAACCCTTGTATTCAACTCCTCAAACCCTTTCAATGTGGTTATACGGCTTGGTGTTTCAGGATCTGGTTTATTCAGTGATTATGTTTCTAAGGTGCTTCTCGTTGCTAGCGATACAAAGATTTTGTTTTACAACATTAGTGTGCTGAGCTATGTTCAGAGCCTTTACCCGCTCTACACCTTAGACGCCTATACATTGTTTGACGGGTCTGCTGCTATAGCCTATAACTCTACAGGTTATGTTCTTTATATGGTTAATAGGAGTGGGCTGTATGTGTGGGACCCTGGCTGGAGTCTTGTAACATCTGCTTGTAGATCTGTTGGTGCTGGTGCAAGGGTTGAGGCTGTGGGTAGGTATATAACTGTTTTACCAGGTTCTAAAGCAAGTAGCATCTGCGTGTATGATGCATCAACAAAAACCATTGCTACTGTTCCCCTACAGCAGTTCAGTCTCTACCAATACACATCGTCAGCAGTACTCAGAGACTCTGTAGTGTTCACAGCAATGGATAGCGGTGGTAGGATTGCACTACTAATGTTCAATACTACGACAAGGGGTACTACTCTTCTAGGCTACATCCCATTCTACTGCTTAGCAGGTCTAGCAACCAATGGTTCAAGAATCTATGCTATTCCCTGTGGTTTGTGGAGCTCTGCTATAGCAGGTGACGACTCTAGGGGGATAGCTGTGTGGGTATACGACATAAGGACAGGCATGTCAGCGCTGGCTATAGTCAGCAACTCTACAGCCGTTAGTTTGCTAGGCTATAGTGATAGGGTTGAGGTGGATACAGATCAAGGCATTCTCCTAACTGTGGATGGAAGTAACCTGCACATAGTAGACCTTAACCAGCTTCAAATAGTTAAGAAGGTTGCTGTTTACAGCACGTAAAATCCTTAAATAGGTTTAGGGCTATAAGAACTCATAGATTTACAACGATGAGAAAGCCCTACCCCTGCTCTTTGCCTTCCTGCGCCTTTTGCTCTTGCTTTTGTTGCGCCTCCTCCATCTCCACATACTTCTTGTATGTTAGTGCTCTAACAATTGTTGCGTATATGTGTAGCTTGTAAGCCTCTCTCCTATTCCAGTACTCTCTAAGGAATTTCCTGGCGAGTTCGAGAAACTCATCCGCTTCATCAAGCGTTAGCTCATCCCTTACACTCTTCTCGAAAAGCTCTCTGAGCCTCTCCCACTCCTCCTTAGTAAACGGGTTTGCTATAGCAACCCTCATAACACCTCTAAGCTCCTTTATCAAAGCATCCCTATACTTCCTATCAATAACACCTTCGGCGGATAGAAACTCTATGAAGAACTCCTGGTAATTCGTAAACGCCTCAGCCAATCTATCAAGCTTTGATGAGAACCTCTTATCAACTTCACCAATCCTTGCATCTACATAACCCTTAAACTCGTTGAACCTAACATCAACATACTCCTTCAAAT
>JAPWUB010000110.1 GCA_028275745.1 Desulfurococcales archaeon
ACTATATCCACGCCCCTAACACTCTCCTCAACAACACTATAGTTCCTCACATCACCACGAACAACCTCAACATCTCTAGCAACATCAATCAAGTTCTCCATAGAACCAGTAGAGAAGTTGTCTAGAACCCTAACAAAGTGACCTCTTCTGACAAGCTCCTTAACCAAGTGACTACCTATAAAACCTGCACCACCAGTAACCAAAACCCTTAGACCCTCAACCAGCTCACACCACCAACAAGCTACAGAACACTCTTCATATAGCACAAACTAAAGCTTCGGTTACAGCATTTAACGCTTCTTCAAGCCATAGGATGTTGCAATACATGGAAGAGCATGGAAAGGTTTAGCATTGAAAGTACTTCAATTCTAGTAATGGCAATGTATCACGAAGGTGCAGAGCTATTCTAGACGAAGCTGTCGAAGAATTTGGTGATGATGAAGTTATCAGAGCACAGGAAGGGATGCGGACATCGGTGTGCATGTACGTAACTTTACTGAGGAGATATTGCTTAGGGAGAAACACCCCATCGCTCTACATCCATGTATCCAATTCTAATCTTCTTCATACACCTCAGCAATGTGTGTAATGATAAAACATGTTTTATTCGTTATGTAGCTCCGGATAGCATGTTGGTAGGTTCTTGCCTAGTGCTATCCTCATAGTCTCTAGCTCATCGCATGTCCTCATAAACATGTACTCGTATGCCCCAGGCTTCTCAATAACTATGATCCCTTCCCTAAGTATTCTAAGCCTTAGCACAGGGCTTACCTCATCTAGTGGAACAACATCTACTGGTACTCCAAGGATATGCTCAAGTTCTGCTCCAATCCTAAGCAACTTGTCTAGGTCTAGGTCATGGCTATAGATAGCTATGTCTATATCCCTAAAGCTCTTGCTCCACACATAGCTTCCGAAAACAATGGCTAGTTCCACACCATAACCCTCCAAAACACTCCTAATCCTGTTGAGTGTAACCCTCTTCTCATTATCACTAAGCTTATAGTACTTGTACCTCTCCTCAAAGCTGTTGAACAAGCTTTGGCACCGCATCAGTGAACTGCTTAGCGAAGCTGAAATCCTTCTTAACACTGTTGTATATAAGCCTGTCATCTATGGTCCAGTACCTATGGACTAGGATGTGCCTAGTCTAACAATTCTGATCAAATCATTGGCCACATCCATTGATATAATACTTCTCTCTACAAGAACTCTAATAGCATGAGTAGGTGTTTCAGGTTCTATACCAAGAACCTCTCTAGCTATGTGCATAGCTATTGATGTTAATGCCTCTGCTATAACTATGATGTTGTATCTAATGGCGTATCTCTCAGCCTCTGATAACTCCTCAAATTGCTTTGAACATGTCCTCAGGATAAAGCTTATCGAATCAATGATTTCATTAATTAGCTTCTTGATTCGCTCCTTATCAACCACTTAGATCTTCACCTTGTAGAACACAGTTACTTTACTAAATCAAAAACCTAAAGCTTAAATATGGTATCTAGAGAATTGTTTTATTGATACATGGTTGTGGTGAGGAATGATAATTGTTGCTGTCCCAGTTGTTAAGGCTGGTAATGAGTATTTTGTTAGTCCTCACTTCGGCAAGACTCCCTACTTCGCCATCGTCGAGATTAGCGGGAAGAGCTATAGGCTTGTGAATATAGTGGAGAACAGGTATGCTACTATGCCTTCTGGTGGTGGTAAAGGTGCTGCAATAGCTCAGATGCTTGCTTCGTATGGTGTAAATGCTGTGCTTTCTCTTGAGGTTGGCTCTGGAGCCTTTAACCACCTGCTTAGGTATGGCATCAAGGTTTTCTACATATCCCTATCAAAGGTTTCTAGACCTAGTGGTGGAGGAGCACCAATAGTTCCCTTGTCTAAGGCTATAGAGATGCTCATTGATGGCGAGGTTGAGGAGGGTACATCCCCTAGAGAGATTGATTAGAGTGGTTATGGGTGGTGATCGCTATGAAGCTTTCGAATGGTGGTGTCATAGTAAACCTTGTTGTTGGCGATATAACTGAGTTTAGTGGGGATGCAATTGTTAATCCTGCTAATAGGTACCTTGTTATGGGCGGTGGTGTTGCTGGAGCTATAAAGAGGAAGGGTGGTGAAGAAATTGAGAAGGAGGCCAGGAGATATGCACCTATAGATATTGGTCAAGCAGTTGTTACAGGTGCTGGGAGATTGAGGTGCAGAGCTGTTATACATGCTCCAACAGTTGAAGCCCCAGGTGGTAGCTCATCGCCTGAATACGTCTATAAAGCTACCTTAGCTGCTCTAAGAGTTGCTAAGGAGAGAGGCTTCAAGAGCCTTGCATTCCCGCTTATGGGTGCTGGTGTAGGTGGCTTAACACCTGAGCAATCAGTAGAGGCTATGGCGAAAGCATTTGAGGAGCTTGGTCAAGGGCTAGAGATATACATCTACGTGCTTAGAGAAGATGTGCTGAAAACCGTTGCTGAGCATCTTAAGAAGCTTGGATGGGTAGAAGTATAGAACCAAACACTTTGCTCTAGCTAAGTATTTTAAGGTATCTTAAGCCCAGGTATGAATGTTAGCATCTTTGTAACTGCTACACTGTAAAGTGATAGTACTAGTAGTGCTCTCTCCCACCTGCCCATCCTTGCTAGGAGAGGCGCTACTACCAAAGCTGTAGGCGTGTTTATGAGCATCCTATACGTGTAGAGAGGGTCTATAGCTATGGCTGCAACGGCTAGAGCCATCGATACGTATACAAATATCGCTGACTCTATAGCTAGGGGTGTAAAGGCTGAGGATGCTACTAATAGAAGCCAGTAGAGTGGGTTATTCAATGATCCTCCTGTATATATGTTTGAATAGAACTCTAGGCTATTCAAAACCTTGCCAAAGCTTAGGGCGCTAACCCTTCTAAGCCCTGCTAAAGCTTGTTGAGAAAGGTAGTGGATGTTAACCTTCTTCAACAGGCCAAACCTACTAGCAACTAAAACATCTAGTGCTATACCCACAAC
>JAPWUB010000111.1 GCA_028275745.1 Desulfurococcales archaeon
GGGGTAGACCCCTCACTACTGGGTCTAAGCTAAAAACAAATTTAAATAAAAACTTTTTTAAATTAGAACCTTTTTAACACATTCCTGACTCTTACATCAGCTAGAACTTCTATCTGACCTCCTCCCCGCCCTGAAGAGATGAGGGTTCCTGTGAGGGCGGAGATGTTTGGGATTACATCCCCCTTCGGGGCTCAAATCCCGGGCCGGGTCTCCGACCCATTACCCCTCTCGGGCTCGGGGTTATTGGATTAGCATCAATCATTGCCTGAGGCTCACAAAGCCTAAACACTCATCACCAAGGAGCACTAGAGAATACATGACTTACAATCTTTTTCTCATCCCCACCTTAAAAAGCAAGGCTTTTAGTTGTAATATGTCATATTTGCTTTCAAAATTCTCTTTCAAGGCTGTGGAGTGCATGCGATGAAATGCTTTTAGTTAGCGTTGGGCGAGGGCTTTAGTGTTTTTGTGTTGTTAGTGTTGATATTATGGCTACCCATGTTCTGTTGCATATAATTTTTGCGTAGAGTTGTTGTGTGTTTTGCTCTATTATTAACTGTGCTTCAGAATTGTTTTTAGTGATTTTCGTGCCCATATTTTTCAGGTTTTGTACGAGGTTTGTGTAGAATTCTTGTGAGACTTTTTCTGTGTTCCAGGTGGTGTTCCAGCAGATGGTCCATGTTATGTGGGTTGCGTTTTCGATTTTATATAGTTCAACTCTATCGCCGCGCCACTCTTCAGCAACTCTCATAGCATTTTCTATTCCTATTCTCTGTGCAAGTACTAGCATGATGTAGTACTCTCCAAGTCTATCACTATAGGTAGCCTCTCCCTGGGCTCTGCATCTAATCACAGGCTCTTCGAATCCTGGGCTCCCTGTTAATAGGTATTGGAGGTACTTCTCTGGGTTGATAACCATGGAGGTCGATAACGGGGGTTTTCCATACGCTTCGTTGACAATGTTCCAGCTGTTGCTATAGTTGTAGAGGTAGGAGATGAAATACTCTCCGTAGACATAGGGAAAGGTGACTAGAGCTATGTATGTGTTTCCCAGGTCTATCTGCGTCTTTGGCGATGGTGTGCAGAGCTTTGTCAATACGCAGTAGAGGTGTTGTGTGAACCCCGCATCCCCCTCTATAAGGGCTTGCTTAGCTAACTCACTATCTGTTGTCTCTTCTCCGCTGAAGATCTTTGGGAAGTGTATGAATTGAAGCACATGTGTTAGTTCATGTGCAAGAACATTTCTAGCGCCAGGGCTTCTAGGGTCAAAGTAATCAGTATTTATATATATCGTTGTACCTGCTGTAGCTGCTAGGAACATCCCAATAAAGCTCCTCTCCCCTGAGACTATGGAGAAGTTTAGAGGTAGCAAGAGAGTTGCTTTATACACAACCTCTTTATACACCAAATCTGGGGGCACAGATGTTGCACCTTCCTTGGGGGCCCACTGCTCCAATGCCCACGAGGTGTTCACAAGTTCAAATCTGACTCCAGAGGTGAAGGAGAGGTTCCTTATACGCTCAACCCCCATCTCAACATCTCTCGCAAGAGACAGTATTTCTTCATATCTCTTGCTATAGGTAGTGGTAGTTGTTACCCCACCACCTCCACCAACATAGGTGTAGCCAATGTAAACAGCTACAAACGCAGAAATCACTATGAATTCTAGTATCAGAACCAACACAAGCGAATCTTTATCCATGCTCAGCACCAAGCCATTTGATAAGGATAAAAAGCTAAATAAGTATAACTATGCATTACCACCTCGATATAGGTAGTTAATATGTGTGGTAGGGAATACCCAAAACATGCTATAGCTGCTGTTGGAGCTGTTCTCATAAAGAATGGTAGAGTGTTGCTTGTGAAAAGAGGCTTCCCCCCAGCTGTGGGCAAATGGTCCATTCCTGGAGGAGCCATCGAGCCTGGTGAAGGTTTGGCTGAAGCAGCTTTAAGAGAGTTGGAGGAGGAAACAGGGCTTAGAGCAAAACCCCTGGGAGTAGTGCATATACTAAACAATATCGTTTTTGATGGAGAAGGAAATGTGAAGTACCACTACCTAGTACTAGACATACTCTTCGACTCAACAACAATCGAGGGCATGCTCAAACCTGGGGGTGATGCTATAGGAGTTGAATGGATGGATATAGATGAAGCATTGAAGAGAGATGATGTATCCAGAACCACAAAAAAGCTATTGCATAAAATAAAGCAATCAGGATTTAGCTACACACCACTAGACCTTGAACTAAATGAGCATAGAGCTTTCGAACAAACCCTCAGCAACAACTGCCGTTTCTCAGTAGATGGCAGTTCATAGCCTCTCATATCCATTGGTTCCAGCTCCCCACCATTACTTCTCAACAGCCTCCCCAAGCCCCCTCACCGCAGAAGCTCAGCCCCTGTCACCAGGGGTTTCAAAGCCCTGCGGGTCTCGGAGACTCGGAGATTATGTGTAGTAGCTTTGAAATTTTTTAAGCATTAGTGAGCATAGATGCTATACAATGAATAAAGACTGAAACAGCCCCAATCAGTACAGCAATCACAACATCAATAAATCTAAGAATTTCATAGCAACTGCTTTTCATGGATCTGGGAGCAGTGTTGCTAACAGTATCACCAAACCCTTTCTCTAATCTTAAAGACTGGGATAGCTATTGATTTATAAAACTCTTGCCCAAGTCTATTGAGTTATTCTGACCTCCTCCCCACCCTGAAGGGCTAGGGCTCTCTTTGGGCGGTTCATTGGTTCCCCTCCTCTATTCGGGTTTACATCTGTAAATCTTCTTCGTAGAATTATGAGAATAGCTAGAGCAATTGCTATCACAATAATTATCACTATTATTAATGTAGTGTATGTTGGTGGAGTTGTAGTCATTGTGGTTGTCGGTGTTGGGGTTGCTGTTTGTGTGGTCATGGTTCTCGTCATTGATATGCTTGTCTTCGCCGCTGTTGTTTGGGATTGAGTTGTTGTGGTTAGAGTTGCTGTAGTTGAT
>JAPWUB010000112.1 GCA_028275745.1 Desulfurococcales archaeon
GTATATGGGTTACCTCTACGTGTCTGTAACCCAAAGACACGCATAAGTACTCTTACAGTATTTGTATCGAGTAGGGGTTTAGGCTTACCGCATAACTTTAGCAGTATTAGTGAGGCTGTGTAATCTCCTACCCCGGGCAAGCTCTTAAGCTTACCTTCATCGCAAGGAATAGCACCGCCAAATTCATTCACAAGTTTTCTAGCGAACTCAATTAGTTGCCAAGCCCTGACATTGTATAGCCCTAAGGGTTTCAAAGCATCCTTAACTCCATCGACACCCACTTTAATCAGGGTCTGAGGATCTGGAAAGAGCTCTAGAATCCTTGAATAAAACTTTGCTACAGTTTCGCGCCTTGTTAAACGAAGAAGAAAGACAGCTAATAGTATGTGCCACGCATTTCTTGTTCTTCTCCAGGGAAGATCCTTCTCACCACAGCATCTATACCACTCAATAATCCTTCTCCTAACTTCTTGAAGAACCCATTCATCCACACTCATAATTCGATAACACCGAAGAGGATATGGCTAGGAAACAAGCATTAAAATCATATAAGCTTTTCTTAAAAAGAGAGTAAGGTTTTAAGGAAGGTTAGATGTGCAGTGTGAGACAAAGAGAATCCGATGTGCTCATGACGAATGTGATCGCTGCCGAGGAACAGAATGAGGAAGGCGACCTGTGCTGAGCAGCTATACAAAGCAGTTCTTACTGTCATTATCAGCGAACTCGGCACTCATCATAGATCAGTGAGGGGGCTTTCTCATCACGACATTAGAACTATGATTCTAGGATTAAGCACTTTTAGCCATAAATTTCAGCTACTCCTACAATTCCTACAATAACAATATTGAGTAACTATGGTAAAAAGAATGTTGCCTGATCATGTGATGAGGAACATTATGCTGTGTTGACGTTATTGATTCGATTAAATGATTAAAAATCTAATAGCTTTTAGATGCTTAAATGAGTTTTAGGAAAGTAAGGGAATGCAAACATGATGATATTAGTCCCCGTCTGATCAGTGATGTTACCAGGCCTCTGCTGATAGCTCTACCCAACTACAGCCAACTCCTTTATTAGCTGACCTTTCTCGAATCTTTCGAGCATCAACTTCTCTGCTATTGATATACTGGGCTTTCCATTAAGTACCCAGTCCGCTATCACAGTACCGGTGATAGGCGCCATCATTACTCCATGCCCGCTAAAGCCTGCAGCTATGAAGAGGTTTTCATATGGTTTGACAGGGCCGTAGATTGGGTGATGATCTGGTGTCGTATCGTAGTATCCTATCCAGGAGCGAACTAGGTTAACATGCTTTAGAACGGGTATCAGCTCTATTAATGGCTTTACTAGAAGCCCAAGTGAATCCATCTTATGCGATGTTATTGGGGCTTCAGGTTCTTCGGGAATGTTGCGAGCAAATATTATTCCTCCATGGTCTGTCTGAGTAACGTAGGGAGCTCCTGGGGTGTCCCAATCAATTATTATAGCTGTTCGTATGAATCTTGCGTAGGGCTCTGATATCACTGCATACCTGGTTTCATCAATTATCGGAACCTTTACACCAACTGTTGAGAGAAGCTCTCTTGACCCTCTACCACCTGCTGCAATAATAAACACGTCTCCCTCTATCACACCTTGCGACGTCTCAACCGCGTGAACCTTGTAGTCGCTTGTTTTGAGCCTTAATGCCTTGGTGTAGAAGAGGAATTTTACGCCCAGGTTCTTAACTCTTAGGTATAGCTTAACAATGTTCTTTAGTATTGGCATTCTACCTGCTACAGGATCAAAGAGGCCTCCTGCAACAAGGTTCTTATTTATGCCTGGCTGAATCTCCAAAACCTCATCTGCTGATAGAACCCTTGTTGGAACGCCTAAGCTATTGTGAAACATTGAAAGCTTTCTAAAGGATTCAACAGTTTCATGTTTCCTAGCAATCCAGAGGTACCCGCTTTGCTCAAGCTCTATACCAAGCTCTTCTCTATACCTAAGCCACAACTCAATACTTTTCCTCATTAGGACTACGTGCTCTTCAGATGTGAACGATGCTCTAAAGCATCCAACATTTCTAAAGGATGCTCCTGAACCAAGGTAACTCTGCTCAATGACTGTTACATCCTTTACACCGCGCTTAGCAAGCTCGTATGTTATGAATAGCCCACTTATGCCTCCACCAACAATCACTACCTTCATTCCTCAACACCAGCAACAACGTGTCTTGCGGGTACAGGTACTATGGGGGGTCTAACCCTGTAATTCGCCAGAACCTCATCAACTCTTTTTCCAGTAAGCCTAGCAAATATCCTAGCAGCAAGTAGAATGCAGCTCCTGCCCTGACAAGGTCCAAAACCTATCCTTAGGTATCTTCTAAGAACCTCAAAGTCGTCTATACCCGCTTTTACAGCCTCAACAATATCGTCTAGCGTAACATCATTACATCTACAGATAATTACAGGTTTTCTATTCACCTCTTTATCCATATGGCCCTCACCTCCAGGCCTAAACCCTTGGGAACTCTAACAGTGACAACAAATGTTTTGTTCTGCTCCCATACACGCTCAATAGTTCCTTCCCCAATAGCTTTACCTCTCCTATCAAGTAGTATAACCCTATCCCCAACTTTAGGAGCTGGCAAAAACTCGTAAGGCAGTGTAACGTAGTCTGCTTCAGGCTTTGATATGTCTACAACAAATGCTGCAAGGCCTGGGCACACCGCAACACAAATACCGCAACCTATACACTTATCCCAGTCAACTTTAAGTGGAGCTGAAATATGATCCTTCTTAATTGCTTTAGTTGGGCAGAAATGCGTGCATATATTGCAGGGTATAGGTTCTGGGCATTCAAGTATTGCAACAGGTCCTTTCATCATTCTCTCGCGTGGTGGAAGTAAGCCAAGCTTTTCAAGCTCATCTAGTTCTATAACTCCTGTTTCCCTAAACCTTTGCCTCTCCA
>JAPWUB010000113.1 GCA_028275745.1 Desulfurococcales archaeon
CTCACCTTCATCTCTTCCACTCTCAATAAGCTGGTGCTCTGCATAACCTATCTTTCTACTCTCCTTATCCAGCCTTACATGTACAAATTCAACTGCTTTTCGAGTTGGATGAGTAACAATATCTATATATGCTCTTACAATAGCTGCTACAGTTGCTTCCTGCAAAACTATGACCTGATCTTTAAGCACTAGAACAAGTCTCATATGTGCATGGCCTGGAGGTATAAAGCCAATAACCTTCACAACATCGCTGTTCCTATAAATCCTTAGATTCTTTATCTGCTCCATAGATGAACCACCATCTATGCTACCCCATATACTAGAGAAGCGTAGTTTATGTTCTTAACGCTTAACATTGAATTAGTAAAAACATGTATTCAGAGGTGTACAAAGTTTTTTAAATGCAAAGTATAGGTGTGTATAAGTTATGCAGAAGCAGCTTCAACCTTGACTAAGGAGCGTGGAAATCTTGACATCTAGATCCTTGGTTGTTGTTGCATTTGGGGGAAACGCGTTTCAGAGTAAAGGTGATAGGGGTGCTGCTGAGGATTACTGGAGAAACGCGTATATAGCTGCAGAAGCTGTTGCCAAGCTTGTTAATGAAGGCTATAGAGTTGCTGTTACGCATGGTAATGGCCCGCAGGTCGGTGTTATAGCTGAGTGGATGATGCTTGGTTGGAGACTCAAGGGGACGCCACCAATGACTCTCGATATAGCTGGTGCTATGACCCAGGGCTGGCTAGGGTATATACTTCAGCAAGCAATATACAACAAGCTTCGTGAGAAGGGGCTTATACCAGGTAAGGTAAGGGGTGTAGTCACAATAATTACGCAAACCCTTGTAGAACCTAATGACCCATCATTTAAGAATCCGACAAAGTATATCGGGCTGTGGTATGAGAAGGGAGAAGCCGAAAAACTGTCCAAGGAATTTGGCTGGGTATTTAAACCAGATCCTAGAGGAGGTTATAGGAGGGTTGTACCATCACCAGACCCCGTAGCACATGTCGAAATTGAGGCTATAAAGAGGCTTATAGATGAAGGTTTCATAGTCATTTGTAGTGGTGGGGGCGGAATTCCAGTTATTGAGGATAGAAACATGCTGAGAGGAGTTGAAGCCGTAATCGACAAGGACTTAGCCGCTGAAAGAGCGGCATCTGCTCTTCACGCAGATATACTGCTTATACTAACGGATGTGGACTACGCATACCTAAACTACGGTAAACCAGATGCAAAGCCTCTTAAGCGATTAACCCTTAGTGAAGCAATCAAGTACTATAATGAAGGGCACTTTGCCTCAGGAAGTATGGGGCCAAAGGTTCTTGCCGCCATAAGGTTTATTCAGAATGGCGGTAAACTGGCGATAATAGCTCACCTAACTAAGGCTCTTGAAGCGCTTAAAGGAGAGAGCGGAACATGGATAGTGCCAGACACTACATGAACCTTTGCCTCTTTCACCTAGTTTTAGGTTTATTAATCTTTTGAGCATCTATGAAACGCTTTTGTGGGATGAAGAGACGTATCCTTGACTGAACTGATGATTGGTACGAATCCCGCTGACCATAAAATAAGTAAGCCTATTTGATGCTAAAAAAGCATTTAAAAAGTACCCTAAATATTTTCCTTCCCTAGCAACTCCCTCACAGTCTTTCTGACCGCATCCTTTGAAGTGAGCTTGGGCCTCCATCCAGTTAAGCTCTTAATCTTTGTTATGTCTAAAAGCATTAGCTTTACGTCACCTGGCCACCCCCTACCATCTGGTGTTACCATAACAAACCTGTACTCCACATTTCTTAGCCCCATTTCCTCAACAACAATATCTGCTATCTCCTTGACTGTGACCCAATCTTCGTTACCTATGTTGAATACTTGAAAACCCTTCTCCTTTTCTGTATAGCGAATAATTGCAAAAGTTGCTTCAATAGCATCAGATATGTGAAGATAGCTCTTCCTCTGAGTGCCATCACCAAGTATTTCAAGTAGCTGTGGGTTTCTCCTAAGCTTATTTATGAAGTCCACTATAACTCCGTGGTTAGACCTATAGCCTATTATATTGGCATACCTCCCAACAGCAACGCTAAATCCGTAGAGCTTTGTGTAGGTATAGTAGAGAAGCTCACATGCCGCTTTTGAGGCTCCGTAAACTGATATAGGCTTTAGTGGATGATCCTCTGGTGTTGGAATCTTCTCTGCATCCCCATAAACAGTAGATGAGCTTGCAAAGAAATGCATCTTCACGTCATGCTTCCTTGAAGCTTCTAACACATTAAAAGTTGCAACAATATTCTCGTTAAAATGTATCCGTGGCTCAATTGATGATACCCTAACCTCAGGGTTTGCAGCAAGATGAAAGACTACATCTACATCTTTTAAGGTGTCAACCCATGAAGGGTCATACTGCTTTAGATCAGCCTTAACAAGTTTAAAGTATTTCTTATCTAGATGATGCTCAACATTTTTCAGCGATCCACTACTAAAATTATCTATAACAACAATTTCATCTGCAAGAAAATGCGAAGCAATGTAATCAACTATATGACTGCCTATAAAACCTGCACCACCAGTTACAACAACTTTACCCCACTTCATGACAGGCTTGCGCCTCGTAAACTTAGCATAGAAGCACCTTAATTAAAGTCTCGATGAAAATGCCCCTAAAACCTCCTGAAATTAAAAATCTTAGAGCTTTCTACTACTTTGTAAGACCTTTCTCTTTTAGAACACGCTCTATATCCGCTATGACAGCATCTGCGTCTCTAGATGAATCTATCTCTACAAGTAGCCCCTTTCTTCTATAGTACTCAATTATTGGTGCAAATGTTTCCTTGTATATTCTATACCTTTCTCTTACAACCTCAGGTTCATCATCTTTTCGTCTAATTAATGGCGTACCACAAACATCGCAAATTCCAGGAGTTTTTGGAGGTCTCCACTTGATGTGGTATAT
>JAPWUB010000114.1 GCA_028275745.1 Desulfurococcales archaeon
CAACAGAGCATACAGAGTCTATAACAACGCTACCAATTCCAGGAAGCTCGACCTTGAACACCTCATCTAACCTTTCTCTACACCTAAGCTCAGATGCTATTCTTGTGGAGACAAAGCTTGTGAGATAATTATCAGAGATAACTGCTCTGCCGTAGGAGAAGTTCTCGTTTTTAAACAGCCCTATCAAGGTGTATACCTGCATCTCTCCTCATACCTCCACACTGAATCAGCGTAGAGTAGTGCAATGCAGAGTAATAAGTTTTAGCATTGTTACTGGTATGGCTTAGCACTGGAGGTACTCAACCGGTGCGTATACAGATCCAATTATAGATTTAAGCATATGTGCAAAGCTTGTCCTAGGTTTCTCAAGGTATGCTCTCCTCAGCATATCTTCATCCACTTTTTCACTGCAAAGGAGGGAGACAATGGATGGTGGTGTCAAGAAGACTTTGAGCTCATGCCTACCAACATCCAGATCCCTCTTGAGCATCTCTAGACTGATCACATCAAAATCGTCACGCGGATCTATGAAGAGGGCCACGATGCACGGCTCCTTACATGCTTCAGACACTACCTGCTTTGTGAACCACCTAATAATCCTGTTACTACTAGCATAGCTTCTCTGGGGCGTGGGGGTCAAGGGCCATGTGATGGCGGCGAATATTGCGTGAACCTCTTGCGACCTTCCCCTATGTATGGTGTCTGTAATACTCATAGTATCCTCAGTTACTACACCAACACTAACACTAAGCCCTTTCCTCAGAGCTTCATGAACAAGCCCTACAACAGCTCTAGCAATGAAGTGCACAGCTGGTGGATGCCCAAGGAAGTGCTCGTTGTGAAGAGAAACAATAACTACCAGGTTCCTGAAGGATCTACCCTCAAACTCTTTAACCATAAGCCTTCCAGTCTTTGCAGTAGCTTTCCAAGCAATCTTCCTAAAGTCATCGCCTGGAACATACTCCCTAACACCAAGTACATCAATGCCTAGCCCTCTCCTCCTAGTTAATGCACTTTCATAGAGGTACTCCCTAGCTAAAAGCACCTCTGTACTAATTCTAGCAACTGGTAGCGCTGGAATTATACATACCCTCACCTCGCTCTTAAACAATGCGATAGCCCTAATATTGATCAAGTTAAAGGGGTCTCTAGCAACTATAGCTAAACCCCTTACCCTATGCGTTCCTACAGACCCTGAGAATCTAAGTGAAAGCAAGTACCTATCGCCATCCCTATGAAGCTTGTAGTCCACGAGCACTAGTCCGTAATCACATATGGGCTCTACCTTCACAACCCTAAGCAACTTAACAACTCTCTCACTCCTCACTACAACTCTTATTGTTGTGTCCTCTCCCTCAATAAAGCTATACTCATACCTCTCAGCATCAAACCCTGTTGATAGGTATGAGCCTAGTGGAAGCAGTGAAAAGGTTGCACCTAAAGCTGTTAAGGTTAAGAGGTTAACGTATACAGCTATCATTGGCATTCCATATGCTAGGGAGAGAACATTGATTGTTACAGCTAATACTGTTAATGTGTAGAGGTAGGGGCTGGGATAAGCAGTAAAGCTCTCTCCCTTAAGCTCTATGGCTTTGGCACCTCAACTTTGCTTAGTATCTCCAGAATAACCTTCTTACCTGTGTACCCCTCAGCTATGTACTCAGGCTTAAGCAGGATCCTGTGCATAAGGGCAGGTAAAGCAGCTTTCTTCACATCATCTGGTATCACATAGTCTCTGTGGTCGTAGAGTGCATACTCCTTTGCTAAGTTGAGAAGCATCAAGGCTCCTCTAGGTGTTATACCAAGCCTTACAGCTGGGTGCCTATGACTATACTCAACAAGCCTAGCTATGTACTCATAGACAGAGTCGTCCACGTAAACCTTGTGAACCTCTTCGGCAGCTACGAACAGCTCCTCCCTGGTTACAACAGGCTTCAGATTCTCAAACTCGGTATCGATAGTCTTTATGTTTCTCCTCAGCAAGTTTATCAAGGCGTTGCGTTCAAGGGCGTCCATCTCAACCTTTATGAAGAACCTATCCAGCTGGGCTTCTGGAAGTGGGAATGTGCCCTCAAGCTCTATAGGGTTCTGAGTGGCCAGCACAACAAATGGTCTTGGAAGCTTAACTGTCTCTCCATCAATTGTTACCTGCCTCTCCTGCATAGCCTCTAACAAAGCTGACTGTGTCCTTGGGGAAGCCCTGTTAATCTCATCAACGAGGACAATGTTGGAGTATATAGGGCCTAGCCTAAGCTCAAAAGAGCCTGTTTTTGGATTGTAAATCCTTGTGCCAATAATATCCGAAGGCAGCATATCAACAGTGCACTGAACCCTTGAAAAGCTTAGGTTTAGAAGCTTGGCTATGGTCTTGGCTGTAAGGGTCTTTGCAATACCTGGAATCCCCTCTATAAGCACATGACCTTCTAGAATAACTGCAAAAGTTATTAGCTCAACATGTCTCTGCCTATCCACCAAAACCTTGGACGACTCCTCAACAACCCTCTCAACAATTCTGCTAAATACACTCATATCAGCTCTTCACTCCAGCAAAATTTCTTAACTCCTCACGCCTAAAAACAATTCTTGTGAGTTTCCAAATGTTTTTCGCTAGAAAAGCTTGTGCAACTCTATTAATACTCCTCTTACTTGCCTCTCTACACACATTCCTATCCACCTCAAGGCCTCTTCTTGCAGAAAGGCATTCAGAATTCCTCTCATACTATGCAAGGCTAGTTGTCAATTCGTCTGATATCATCGGGAAGTGGCTTCAGCAACTCAACATGTCTATAGATATTGATGTAGCTAATGCCGGTGTAGTGCTTAACCTTGTGTACAATAGGAGTGACTTAGCTTTG
>JAPWUB010000020.1 GCA_028275745.1 Desulfurococcales archaeon
CATAGATTTTGTACTTGTTGCAAGCTTTTTAGCTGTAGCTAGAAACAGTGTTTCTTGTGATGATTAGGTCCGCTACTGAGATATGATGAGAGAACCCGAGTCTGAGTATTTTGATAAAGTTTGTGTTCATTGTTGTCAAGACCTCTTATCAAAAGAAGCGTAAGCGTATTTTATTCAGTCACTATAGGTATAGTATATTGGGACTAGTTTATGCTTCGTAAGGCTATATTTCCGCTTGGAGGTTTAGGCACAAGGCTTTACCCTCTTACCGTTGAGACTTCTAAGGCTCTTGTAAGATTCCTTAATAGACCTCTAATTGAGTTTACAATTATTAAACTTGCCAGGCAAGGTATAACAGAGTTCTATATGGGTGTCAGTGGATATTATAATTATAGGGAGGTATATGATTACTTTGGTGAGGGGCTTAAGATAAGGGCTAAGTATGGTCTTCCAGATATTAGGATAAGGTACCAACCTAATGAGGAGAGTGTCGGTAACGCTGATAGCGTTAGAATTATTATGGAGTACTACGACATAGAGGAGGACGTTCTTGTTGCCCAGGCAGACCTGCTCTTTGATGTAGACTTGGCCGATATGTATGGTCATCATCTTAGGAGAGGGGCCTTTATGACGATAGCTGTTAAGTACCTTGTTAAAGAGGAGGAGCTTAGGCACTTTGGTGTAGCAGACATAGATAAGGATATGAGGATCAAGCGATTTGTTGAGAAGCCTAAGCATCCTAGCGAGGTTGCGAGTAGATTCATTAATACAGGTATATACATTCTCTCAAAGGAGTTTAGAGACTTCATTCAGTCACCAATAATAGCTGATTACAGACGGAAAGGGTTAATGGATTTCGGTAGCCATATAATTCCGTTGCTTATAGACATGGGTAAGGGAGTCTATGCTTACGAGTTAAAGGGGTACTGGTTTGATGTAGGAACCCCTGAGAGGTACCTAGAGGCAGTTTTCTATTTGCTAAAGGTATTATCACCAGAGGATCTTGAAGCAAAACTCATAACAAGCAATGTTAGGGTGCAAGGCAAGAGCAAGGAATCTATGGAGCTTCATAAGCAGTTGCAGAGCATGATTTTAAATGGAGATATAAAGACTGATGGTGATGTACTTATAGGGAGGCATGTAAAGGTAGGGAAAGGTACAATGCTTGTTAATGCAGTAATAGACAACTACACAATCATTGAGGAGGGCGTGAACATATACAGGAGCGTTATTATGGATAGGTGTAGAGTTGGAACAAGAGCAAGTATTGAAGAGAGCATTATTGGAAGGCACTGTAGAATCGGCAAAGGAGCTGTAGTGATAAACTCTGTCATAGGAGACGATGTGGTGATAGGTGATGGGGCTAAGCTAATAAATGTTAAGGTGTGGCCACATAGAGAGATCCCACCCAATGCACACATAGAGAACATGATTGTAAAGTAGCTATACAGCTAGGATTTCCTGCACAGCTCTATCAAGGGTTTTGTGTAGCTCATCAAGCCAAGCCTTTATTACTCTAGGATTCCAGAACTCTGTCCACCAGTAATCACTATCGATTGCGTGGTAGAGAGCCCAGTAAGCATCTTTAACAAGCTTGTTCTCCTTACCTAGTATAAGGCTATAGTTCTTCAGCCTCCTATAAGCCTTCTCAACCTCGAACCACATGTACCTCTGCTCCAATAACTCACCGTCCCACTTATGGAATCCATTAACCCATGTATTGGTAGGTAAGTAGAAAAGCTTTCTGCACCTATCCTCACACTGCTTTACAGCTTCATACCCTGTTAAACTCCTTAGCAATCCCTTGCTCTGTAGATTGTCTAGATATCTATATAGCTGCTCAAAGTATGGGTAAGTGTTGTGGGGGTATCTAGAGAAGATCATCCAGTTCTCACCATCAAGTGCTATGGTTACAATACCTCTTCTAGACAGTATTTCGAGGACGGTATCCAGAGCAGCTCTCAGAGCCTCTATCCTTGTTGCAAAATTGTTTCTAAACCCTATCAGGTCGCTTATTGGTTGATCCCTGAACAACACCTTTATACTCCTACCATCGTAAATGAGCTGATAAGGTTCATATATATCTCCCTTATCCCCCAAAGCCCTCGCAAAATGGCTCTTACCACATAATACAGTGTACTCAATTCCTAAATCACTGTAAACTCTGGTCAACATGTTGTGCCAAGCCATTTCAGGGGTCCATGTACCTCGAGGATTGTATCCCATAACCTTCTTTGTGACCTCAATACCCAATGCAAGCTCATCCTTCACAACCTCGACCATATCAAACCTCATAATTAGGTAGCCCAAGATTGTGTGTGCATAGACGGATGTTAGAACCTCTATAGTGCCTTCTGAAGCAAGCTTTCGGTATTCCTCAAGAGTGCGTTTAATCATTTCAATATGAGGGTCTCCAACACCTATCTTCTCCCCATTTTCAAGAACATAGCCGTTCTCTATAGCTGAAGCCCACTGTGCGAGAAGACTAGGAGATAAATGAACTGTTGTTTTTACCTTAGGAAACCTTTTATATATTGCTGCATGAATGTAGTAAGGCCCTCCACTAATATATGGTCTAAACAGGTCGTACCATACCCACCTAAATGGGTAATCCGCAAAGAACACGCCATTGGGTAGGTAATTAGGTGGTTGGTGATTGTGCCACACAATAACGACATTAACAATGTTTACAGGATTACTAAACACAGGTAGTTCTACCCTATCCTCAGCAAAGGTATTGCAACCCCTAGCTCTTGCAATAATAACGAGCTTATAGGTGTCAGTACTAAGTGCTGGTGCTTCAAATGAGAACCCCACTACAATCTCATTGCCTTCACCTTCAACAGCTTTCGACTCTTTGAATACTGGTATAGAATCTCTTCCAATACTAGCACTGACCTCTAGTGCTACCTCAATCTCTTGGCATGATGGATCCTTACCTATATGAACAGCAATATTTACGTTCTCACGCTGAAGATATGCAGGAGATTCTGGAACAATTGCTACAATCATGTGCTACCTTCACCACTCATGTATATAGCTTTTTAGCATGGAAAAGATAAAACTATTGAGGCTCATTGATCAGTGAAGCCCTAGATGATGCTCGAAAACTCTTAGAGTCTCTTCCTTCACTTTATCAACTTTCAAAAAACCCTCCCTAACCCTGGCACCAAGGATCTCAAGATCCTTTGCCACGTCATCTAGGAAGAACATATTCCTGACCCACTTAGCCATGTCTCCTCTAATCAAGTGAAATGCTATAGACTCTGGCGGTACAAGGGACTTTATGGCTACCACCAGCTCTTTCAGGCTTCTAGCCTGGTGTGATAGTGGTGTGTACGGGTCTAGATAGAATCGAAACGCCTTTGAATAGGGTAGAACAATTCTGGGTGCATAGAGCCTCGGCTTTGAAGACACCTCATTCACAATCATAGTATACAATATAGATAATGCCTCTATGTATGCTGTGTAAGCAACGTAAACGTCTTTGTATGGCGAGAAGTAGTGGTGAACAGCTCCAGCAGCACCACCTTTTGTAGCCATGTAGTAGAGATGGTCGCTTATTCCAAGATACCTCCAGATACGTAAAGCTTCCCCACCAACAGCCTTAGCGTACGGCTCTATGGATGTGTAGATCTCGAAAGCTCTGCGCTGAAGCTCATTGCCCAGCCATGCTGATAGATCTCTCTCATCAGCCCAGCTAATGGTTTCCCATGGTGGGACATCTATGTAGTCTCTAGCGGGGTGTCTCCTAATAGCCTCTGAAGGAGTTACAGCAGCTAGTTCACCATACTTTGAAATCTCTATTGGCAACCACTTCAAGAATTCGTAGATTCCTGTATCTGGCTGATGATGCTCTCCAAAAGTTTCGTAGTCGATTGCTATGAGTATTACATCTCCAGGAGTTCTAGAAAGCCATAGAGCGTACTTATCTGCCGTCAATGGGTACTGATCCCAGCTTCTATCAGAGAATCTAAAGCCTATATCATCGCTCAGCCTGTAGTTCCTTGTAAGAACCTTGGTCTCGCACCCCTTAACCCTATACACATAGTTTGGGCTTCTCCAGCCAAGAACTCTTTCAACACCTTCAGTCAGTACAGCCTCATAGCCAAGCCTGCACATAATATTGGCAATCTCATTGTTGTATATAAACTCTGTGTTCTCAGCAACCCGAGGCTCAATCCCGAATACTTCCTTCATAAGGCTTCTATGAAGAGCTAGTTGCTCTTCAAACTCATCAGGTGAAAAAAGTGATGCGAGACTATGGTAGTAAGTTTGGTCAATAATCTCAACAGCCCCCTCATTTACAGCCTCCTGAAACACTTCAACAGCTCTCTTATCCCACATAAGCGACTGCTCAATAAGTACTCCACTAATGCTTAAAGCAAATTTAAAGTCCTTGCCACTCTTTCTCACAAGTCTTATAGAGTCTAGAAGGATCTTAGTGGCCTTCACATAGCATTTTTCAGCAACTCTAGAAAATATCTCCCTGTTACTGTCGTTATCAAAGAACACATTAAAAAGCTTCTCAAAGCTAAGCCTTCCACCAATTCCTTCAGCAGCAAGGTTTCTGAGTATGTCTCTTCTAAGCCTAAATGGTTGATGAACCTCGAAAACAAATACAGTATCAGGCATTAATGGTCCCTCAGCAGTAGTTTTGCTATTCAAGTATTGTAAGCTCTCGTAAAAAGCTCTTCACATATGCAATGCCATGATCACATAGTGTAAGTTTAGGATGCACACCTATTGGCTCTAATTCAGCATAAAGTAATAGATCTATACAGCTTATTAATCCCTTAACTAGCTTCTTGCCTCTCAGTATATCTTGTGACCTAAAATGGATGGGCATATAGAGCAACAAAATCCATACTTTGTAGAGAAGCTGAGAACCTTTGAGCTAAAACCTAGAAATGTGAGCCAGCTTTTGAAGGATATGGCGGATACGGCTTACCAGGGTAGAGCACTGGGCGAGGCATATAAAATCATTGTTGAAATGATTAAGGATCCGGATAACACTATATTCCTAGGCTTAGCAGGCTCAATGAGCACTGCAGGTATGTGGAAGATAGTAAAGTGGCTTGTTGAGAACAGGTATGTGGATGTTGTTGTATCTACAGGTGCAAATATATCTGAGGACATATACGAGGCTATGGGATTTAGCTACTACAAAGGCTCTCCTTATGTTGATGACGCAGAGCTCTTTAAGTACAAGATCGACAGGTTTTACGATGTATTCGCGAGTGAGATTGACTATAGAAAGATGGAGAACTTGATAAAGGAGTTCATATATACGCTTCCCAATGAAGCTGTTTACTCAACAGCTGAATTCCTTTACCTCTTCGGCAAGTACCTAAATGAGAGGGGCATTGATAGCATAGTTGCGGCTGCATATAGAGCCGGAGTACCGGTGTTCTCTCCAGCACTTGTTGATAGTGGGTATGGTGTGGCAGCTGTTTTAGCAATTAAGGAGAAAGGGCATAGGATTGTGCTTGACATGGTTAGAGACTTCGAGCAGATAGTAGAGATTGGGAGGAGGGCAAAGAAGATGTCAGCAATATACATAGGTGGAGGGGTTCCCAAGGATTATGTGAACCTTGTAACAGTTATGCAAACTCTGATAAGCTTGTTGGAGAAGGGAGAGGAAGAGCATAAGCCCCTTGAATACGTAGTTCAGATAACCACAGATGCTCCGCAATGGGGAGGCCTATCAGGAGCTACACTTGAGGAAGCTGTGAGCTGGGGAAAGGTATCGCCAAGAGCTAGGAAGAGAGTGGTGTATGTAGATGCAACAATAGCGCTACCATTAATTGCGCAGGCACTATACGAAGAAGGTATAAGGAGGGAGAGCAAGCCAAGCTTTGAATGGCTATTCCAAAAAGTGCATGTGTAGAGCGTCACATTTAAAATACCCCCTATACTTTTAGACCTGTTTTTCTCGGTAGTGGTGAATAATAGAATTATGGTTGCAAGGGATATTGGTTACAGGGAGAAGATAGCACTCATAAAAACATTGAAAGCTCTGAATAGGTTCTACAGTTTAAGAGACCTTGAACAAATGCTTGGTGTACCATTCCAAAGCTTGTGGAAGTACATAAACTTCGTTGGTATGCCAAGTGATGAAGTTGCTGAGGAGATTTTAAACAAGCTTGCGAAACTTCGGATAGTTGAGGAGATCTTAATAGGTGAGGCAAAAAAGTATAGGGCAATGCCTCAGCATATAACATCCAACATGGGTTTTCTAGAGCTCTATACAATTAAGTTAAGTCAGGAAATTTCAAACAAGGATGTGGATCTAGTAATAGCCTCGTCTCTTTTAGCTTCTCCACTGGCTATACTATTAGGTCAAGAAATAAATGCTGATTTATGTCTACCTCTACCAAATGAGAACATTCATTCAGATTCTGTAAAGGTATTGACATTCTTCTCTACATATCAGAAAAAGATTGAGCTTCTTCTCTACCCCAAGCACTGTATTAGAGAGAAGAGAAGAACAATCATTACAGATATAGTTGTCGAAGATGCTAGCAGAATTGAGAGCATTGTAAACATGGTCAGGTCTAAGGAGGGGGAAGTAGAAGCAATAGCAACAGTATACATAGGGAGAAATGTGCTGGAGGTTCTTAGTCAACTCAATTTAAGGCACTCCTATTATATTGAGGTTCTCTAAACTATTCGTTCAGATCATAATACAGCATTCTGTGTATAAAGTGTGTAAGGTAGATAGACCTTATGGTACAAATGTTTTTGTTTTTCCTCACTACTCCTAAATACAAGTTGGTGAAAGATATGAGCAAGCCTGAGAAGCCAGAGAAGAAGGAGGAGAAGAAGGGCAAGAAGGGGAAGAAGTAACAAACAAAATAATATTTCTAATTAATTTCAGTGAAAACAAGGTTTTAAGGTAATTATTAAAACTTTCAATTATTTTTTAACTTTATTGTTTTGTTTTGGTATTTGCATCCTTTGTTTCGTTCTCCATCAAAAATCTTATTTTTACTAGTGGTTCGCCTTCTTTAATAAAGTTCCCTTGTGAAACATACACCTTCTCCACAATACCATGCTTAGGGGCTGTAATCTCTATTTCCATCTTCATGGACTCTATAATTGCTATTACATCCCCCTCTTTCACTGCGTCTCCTTCATTAACAAACACTTTAACAACTCTTCCAGGAACCTCACTTGTTACCAGGAACTCATTTGGTGCTGTACGGGGACTAGGAACCTGTGCTGTTACCGCCATTTTTGGTTTGATTTCAACAATGTATTCTCTATTTCCCACTCTAACTCTGTACAGACCCTCTCTCTCAATAGCTATTAATACCTCAACCTCTCTACCATCCTCTTTCAGCACAACTCTATGCCAATGCATATCCTAAATCCTCAAGCTTCTCCAGATTATGACCTATGCAGCGATAAATAAGGCTTATCCTAGAAGAAGTGACTACACTAATCAATAGAGCTCAGCATTCCCAACACCGTCATATGATGCAAACTCTTATTTATCACCTCTATAGCTAAGATTTTACCTAGGTTTCTAGAATGAGTAGTGTTAGAAAGGAGATTGAGGAACTTAGAAAAATTATTGAGCAGGCGAAGCTTGGTGGCGGTTTAGAGGCTATAAAGAAGCAGCATGAACAAGGTAAGCTAACTGCTAGGGAGAGGCTAGAGTTACTCTTTGATGAGGGTAAGTACGTGGAGCTCGATATGCTTGTTACACATAGAGCTACAGAGTTTGGGATGAGCGAGAGGAAGGCTTATGGCGATGGGGTTGTCACAGCTTTTGGTAGAGTTAACGGTAGACATGTAGTTGCAATTGCTCAGGACTTCACATTTATGGGCGGATCTGTTGGAGAGATGCATGCCGCAAAGATTGTGAAAGCGATGCAGATTGCACTGAGCGTTGGTGTACCGATAGTATTTCTCAATGACTCTGGTGGTGCCAGGATCCAGGAAGGAGTAGACTCATTAAAAGGTTATGGAGAGATATTCTACATGAATGTAATGGCCTCAGGTTCAGTGCCTCAGATAGCTGTTATAATGGGTCCTTGTGCAGGAGGAGCAGTATACTCACCAGCATTAATGGACTTCATAATAATGGTTTCAAAGACCTCATACATGTTTATCACCGGACCAAGAGTTGTAAAGGCTGCTCTGGGAGAGGAGGTAACAGAGTATGAACTTGGCGGTGCAGAGATACATGCAAGTAAGAGTGGTGTTGCACACTTTGTTGCTAGAGATGATAGGGAAGCTATAGAGATTGTCAAAAAGCTCCTGTTGTACCTTCCATCAAATAGCTTAGAGCTTCCACCAAGAATAGATACAGGGGATGATCCATTTAGGGAGGAGCCGTACCTAAACAATATAGTTCCAGAGGACCCATCAAAACCTTACAACATGTATGAGATAATTCTGAGGGTGTTTGATAGGGATACATTTTTCGAGGTTCAAAAAGACTTTGCAAAGAACGCTATAATAGGGTTTGCAAGGCTAGATGGGTATTCTGTTTGTGTAGTTGCTAACAATCCAATGTTCTACATGGGAAGCCTAGACATTGATTCGTCTGATAAGATAGCAAGGTTTGTTAGGTTCTGTGACGCATTTAACCTGCCTATAATAACCTTTGTTGATACACCAGGGTTCCTGCCTGGCACAGCACAGGAGCACAGGGGTATAATAAGGCATGGTGCGAAAATAGTCTATGCATATGCAGAGGCTACAGTTCCTAAACTAACGGTTATTGTTAGGAAAGCCTATGGAGGCGCGTATATAGCTATGGGTTCTAGACATCTTGGAGCAGACTTTGTGGTTGCATGGCCAACTGCTGAGATAGCTGTTATGGGTCCTGAGGCAGCGGCTGAGATTATTTGGCGTAAACAGCTTCAAAGTGTTCAGGATGAGGAGGAGAGGAAGAAGCTTCTACAGAAGCTTGCAGAAGAGTACAGAGCAAAGCTTGCAACGCCATACTTCACAGCTTCAAGAGGCTACATAGATGCAATTATTGAGCCAGCCCAAACGAGAAAGGTACTTGTTGAGGCTCTAAACCTATTCATTACTAAGAGGGATGTCAGGTTTAGACCTCCTAAGAAGCATGGACTGATACCACTATAGCGAAACATCTTTTTAATCTTTGTTTTACTTTGGCGGGTAAAATCTAATAGATTTTGAGTCTGTCTGAAGGTAGACCTCTATATAGTCATCAATTCTGCTAGTCCTTATCTTAGGGCTTAGAACAGCTTCAAGCTGAAAGAGTCCTGCCATGTCAGATGAGTAGACAACGATCTTTATAGGTCTAGACTCTCCATCGAGTATTTCTACACGCTTAATACTTAGCGCGGAGATGGAGTGCATGTCAACCTTCCCCAGCTTGTAAGGGACTCTAGCCCTACCCTCAGCCATGTCAAGGCCATCAGCTATTTTCGTAACCCCGCATTCAACTGTTAAGCACTCAGTATTGTACTCCGTTGCATAGATCATGTGCATAACTTCTTGTCTAAGCTCTACAATCCTCCTGGTGTCATAGCCTAACTGAGTAAGGATCCTATTTAGGATATCCTTAGCCAGAAGTGCCCCTATATACTCATGATTTACCCTATGAACGGCATTGCCTATGTCATGTAGGTAGCCGGCCAAGAGAACTAGCAGCTTTACCTCTTCAACACTTCTTGTTGTTCCATCCCTTAGTGTTGTGAATTCTACACCACGCTTTGCAAGTATATCCACAAGCTGAAGACCTGCACCAGCAACTATTCTAGCATGTGTTATGCCATGATCGTTGTACCTAAGCCTCGTTACAGCCATTATGTTAGCCATTTTAAGTAATGTCATAACCTCGGCGTCCTCTTCAAGCAATTGATGTGCTTTTTTCAGCAGTGGGGAGGTTTCAAGTTGCTGTACTAGTAATGCTGGTGAAATAACGACCATTATATGTCACCTTGATGCACAGCTATATATTAACTTAAACCAGTGTAAAATCTTTTTGGTGTTGAAAATATGAGTGAGAAAGAGGTTAAGGAGCTTATAGAAGCGGTAGAGACAGAGCTTGGAGTATCTCATGCAATAGCATTTGTCAGAGGCAATGTTGTATGCGGTGAGAAGTGCATTAGGATCTTTGTAGATGATATAGAATCTTTCAGAAACATGCTTGTAGCCATAGTAAAGCAAGGCATTACTACAGGTGGTTTGCCAGTAGTTGTTGTAGAGCACGAAGGCATGGACGTTGTTGAGTTTTCCATCGTTGATTACATAGACGGCCTAGTGGTGACATACACCATTAGGAGGAAGTAGGGCTCTCCCTGCAGAGGTTCAAGATTTTTTTCCCGATGTCCAGGACTACTTCAATAACTTCTTTCAGCCTTTCAATATCATCGGCTTTGTTAATCATGTAGGTGCATGCAGTTGATGGTAGAGGTATTGTGAAGTTTCTGATGAAGCATGGAGTTAGGAAGTATACTGATGGATTTGAAGTTCTCTTCACAATAACCATAGCGTTGCCTACTGCTTTATACCCTACAATTCTCTGCGACTCTAATGGGAGAATAGAGAAGCTAAGATCCTTTAAAAGCTTTTTTAAATTGCGGTCACAGGTTATCGTATACTTTACCTCAGCGGTTATAGACCCCTTAACTGATGTTACACACCTTAGCTTCTCAATGTCAGTTACTTGGATCTGTATAGTGTTGCGGAAACTATCTACTGCCATGTCATCGGTCTTTATGCCGCAGCCGTTGACTAAAACCCTAACAGCTTTTACAAACCCGTAAGACTCGTCAACAACTATGGCAACATTTATCCTAAGCATATCTAGCTCTGCTCCTCAACTACAAGGTAGCAGTTCTTAGCAATCTCAATAGCGTGCTTCTGTGGCTTGCCAAACTCAATCCGCTCTACCTTATGCAGGTCGGCAATATCCTTTGCAAATGGTTCTAGTTCTAGCGGTAAATACAATGTTGCTTTGAGAGGTTCTGAGAGCCTCATGTTCCTTTCTTTCTTGAACTTCCATATACCATGATTAACGCTGATCACTATGTCTAGGTGCTTCTCCAGCTCTGCAGCTTCTGATGGTAGGGGAACCTTATCGGGGAATAGCTCTAGATGTATCGAGCTCTTCTTATACATCTTCCTCCATATATAGTCAGTCACAAAAGGCATTATTGGAGCTAGCAAGAGAAGCACTGTCTTCAGAACTGTGTGCAGTGTGTAGAAAGCGCTTCTCTGCTCCCACTCACTATACCTATTGCTAGAATTGTATATTCTGGGCTTCACCATCTCTAAGTAGTGATTAGCAAATACGTCCCATACAAAGTGGTATAAGGTCTGAGCAGGCTCGAAGAAGTCCATTTCCTCATACCCTTTCTTCACAGCATCAATAATGTTGTTAAGCCTCTGCAACACTGCCATGTCAAGTGGATAGAGTTTGTCAATGCTGCTGATTTCAGGGAATGAGGATACAAACCTGGCTATATTGATAAGCTTTGTTACGAATAGAGCGCCCGTCTTAATAAGTTGCTCAGAGAATCTATAGTCACTTCCAAGCCTTGCTGCTATAGCTGACCAGAACCTAAATGCATCAGCTCCGTACTTCTCTATATATGGTTCTGGAAGGATCACATTACCCTTGCTCTTATGCATAGCCTCACCCTTTTCATCGAGCCCCATTCCACTTACCCTCACATAGTCGAAAGCAATCTTGTTGTAGAGCTGGTAGACTCTTAGAAGGCTATAGTAAAGCCACGTCCTTATGATGTCGTATCCCTGAGGCCTCAAAGCCTTTGCTTTCCCCTCTACATACAGCTTGAACACATGCGGATACTTAGTTATTCCAGCAGCGTACAGCACTGATATTGAGGAATCGAACCAGGTGTCGAAAACCTTGGTCTCTCCAACCAGTTGCTCTCTTGGTGCTCCACAAACTGGGCACTTATCCCATGGTGCCGGCTCCTTCCAAGGTCTATAATACTTCCCTGGTGGTGGCACAAGTATTGCTCCGCATTTGGTGCACCTCCATACAGGGACCTCTGTAGCATAGTACCTACTTCTAGATATGGGCCAATCCATTGAGATAGAGTCTATCCAGTTCAGCAACTTGGCTCTGTGTTCTTCAGGCAGGAACTTAACTTCACTTGCAATCCTTTTCATTACATCCTTAAACTCTAGTTGTTTCAGGAAATACTCTCTCATATGAATAAACTCTAGAGGTGTTCCACAGCGCCAACAGGTAGGTACACTTCTCCGAATCTTCTCAACTTTTACTAGGTATCCCTGCTCCTTAAGCATCTCAACAATCTTCTTTCTAGCATCCTTTACAGGAAGACCTTTCAATATGTTATCGCTCATTTTGCCCTCGGCATCAATTATAATCCTTGGTTTTAGCCCTAGCTCCCTAATGATCCTAACATCGGTTTGATCACCATAGCTACATATCATCATCACTCCTGTACCAAATGAAGGATCTACATAGCTGTGTTCAATGATTTCTACTTCATGCTCATAGATTGGGACTATAGCCTTCCTGCCCTTTAAATGCTTGTACCTACTATCGTTTGGGTTATATGCTAGTACAAGGCAAGCTCCTAAAAGCTCTGGTCTTGTTGTCGCTATAATAACTTCTCCTCCATCCTTAACCGGGAATTTTATATAGTAGAGCTCTGCCTCTTCATCCTTATACTCAACCTCTGCTTCAGCTAGCGCTGTTCTGCATCTAGGGCACCATATAACCGGTCTCTCTGCCTCGTAAATTAGGCCTCTGTTCCACAACTCAATGAATGTTGCCTGAGTTATCCTCCTATACTCCTCACTATCAGTTCCTTCTCTCCAATACTCAAAGGAGCAGCCAAGAGCTCTCAATGTTGCTATGAATTCTTTCTCGACGGAATCTAAATGGTTTTTGCAGAGTGCTAAGAACTTCTCCCTGCCTTCAGGAGTCTTAGCAGCTTCATGAGGGTTAATGCCGTAGGTTCTTTCAACAAATACCTCTACTGGAAGACCGTTTCTATCCCCGTAGAAAGGTACTAGCACGCTCCAGCCAAGCATCCTGTAGGCTCTAGCAACCATATCAATCTGCACATAGTGTGCTGCTTGACCAACATGAGGCTTGCCAGAGATATATGGTGGTGGTGTGTCTATGATTAGTGTAGGCTTTGGCTCGTTAAACGTAAACTTGAATAAACCTTCCTTTTCCCATATCTCGATAAGCTCCTTCTCAAACTCTCTACGCCACCTAGTCTCCTCAAATCTAGGCTTAAACTCTTGCTGTGAAGCTATGGTTTAGCACCTCTAGCAATATTTAATCTACAATTGCATTATCTAGCAAAATTTTATAAGTCTTAAGCACGGGATGCCTAAGGATTCTGATTGCGTTATGGTATGGTTAGAAAAGGTTTATATCCAAAAACTTGCTAATTAGTGCATCTCAGTAGGGTTGCACTATGCTGGAGTTTCTATGGTACATACCATCGGCAGTGATACTACTTTCATTTCTCTACGGGATACCATCATTCTATAGTGTGCTTAGAAACTTGAAGGACTTTGTATGGCTTAAGGTAACGAACGGCAATAATCAGGGTTCAAACCCTTCTAGAACAATTAAGATAGCTATAGTGGTTCCTCTCTACATGGAGGATGAGAGGGCAGTTGAAGAAACATTTAGGAGTATTGCGAGGCAAAGGTACGAGATTGTAAGACCAGACGTTTATGTGGTTCTCGAGAAGGAGGACAGAGCAACTCTGAATATTGTTCTTAAATACATTGATGTGTTTGCAGAGAAGGATTTAGGCGTTTATATATTTGTTAATGGCGATAAAAGGAAGACGAAGGCGTCATCGATTAACGCTCTTTTGAAATTCATATCAAATCTTTATGAGGCTGTAACAGTATTTGATGGAGGGGATAAAGTTCTTGACGAAAGGTATGTTGAGAAGGCAACTAAGCTTATAGTTCGTGGATACTGTGTCGTTGGTGCTAAGGTGTACAGGGCGGGATACAGCATCGTAGGCAAGCTCTCCTATATAGATACCATCCTATGGTATGAGGTTGGTTTACCAGGGATAGCAAAAATTGTTGGAACTCCGCCAGTTAGCGGTGAAGGGCTTACAGTCTCGATGAAGTTCCTAACAGCTGTTGGTGGGTTCCCCGAAGTTTTAGCTGAGGATGCATACCTGTCAATACTAGCTGCGAAACATGGTTGCAGTATTGCTCTTCTAGATACTGCAATCCTTGAGGGAGCTCCAATGAATCTGCGGAGCATGGTGAAGCAGAGAATGAGATGGTATAGAGGGTACATAGAATGCTTAAAGCACACACTAACCAAGTACAGAAGGTACCTAGATAAGAAAACAATAATGCTACTCACATACACATACCTCCAACCTGTTGCACTTACAGCACCATTTATATCAGTAGTAATTCTAGCACTAGCATTAGTGCCATTCATTAAAGTACCTACCATTGTAGTTACTTTGGCAAAGATAGAGCTCATATCCATAGCTACTGCACCCATGTACCTGGTTCTAACACGTAAATTACTAGACCCCGTGATAGTGTTAGTGCCGCTACACTGGATATTTCAAGGAGCAATAGCCTTGGCAACCTTAATGCCTGTAAAGGTTTCGTGGATGAGAACACTGCAGAGATCCTACATATCTTCACACGATATAAATATGCGTGCTACCTCCTCTATACAAACACTAAAGCATGTGTAAAAAGCTTCTAACATGGCGCAAAGATCTGCAGAAGAAAGCTTTTTAAGGGTGCTCCTGAGGGATAGTAATGTGGTGGTAACACATGGCAAAAGTAACTGTAAATAAAGAAACATGCATTGCATGTGGCGTTTGCTGGGCATTAGCACCAGATATATTCGAATTAGATCCAGCAAGTGGAAAGACTAGAGTTAGAGATCCTTATAGAAAGAGTGACAGCGACAAGGAGTCTATAGGTGAAATACCTGAAAACCTAGTTGAAGCCGCAAAGAACGCGGCAAACTCGTGTCCAACAGGCTCTATTAAAGTTGAGTAAAGAGCTCAACTTTTTTAACAATGATTTCAATTAGATTCAGCAAATCTTAGACTTTAAATTAATCTAGCATGTAGAGACTCTAAAGCTCCTCATATTGTCTCTAAAACTGTAGATGATTCTCTTCTTACGCAACTCATCAATCAGCATCGCAATTCTTTCTTGCTCCATCCAGTAACCATAGGCTTTGCCAGCTCCTATAAACTTTGCAAGTATTTTCTTCTTCTTATTATCAAGGAGCTTCGCCTCAGCATCGGATAATGGTGTTCCTGGTAATGGCATGAATGTGTGTAGGTGGAACCTAACATCCTTATCTATATACCTCTGCATGAATCTTACTGTTTCTTCAAAATCCTCTTCAGTTTCAAAGGGAAAGCCGAATATCAGGTCTACATCAACGCCAAAGCCATACTTTAGCAGGGTGTCTATCGCATTCTCTACATCCTCTACAGTATGCATTCTATGAATAAGCTTTAGAACATTGTTCGACCCACTTTGTGCTCCAACAATTACCCTTCTATTGCTTACAAAAGTCTTTAGAATCTTGATGCTGTCCTCATCTACAGAATCCGGCCTTACCTCACTAGGAAATGTGCCGAAGAATACCCTTCCACCATACTGCTTCGCAAGTGCATGAAGATTGCTTAAAAGGCTATACAATGCATCATGATTTGGCTTTATACCATCTCTACTTCCATAGCCAAGAGAGTTAGGGGCAATGAACCTCAAGTCTTTGAGCCCTCTCTCAAGAGAGATCCTAGCATACTCCACAACCTTCTCAACACTTCTATATCTTGGTATACCAAAGGAGTATGTCACCTGGCAGAAGTAGCAGGCTGAGGAGCACCCCCTCATTATCTCTATAGGGTTTACAATTCCTCTCCAGTATGGAAAAGGTGGATAGAGATTTAAGTCAACATATCTGCTTCTCCTTTTAAAAACAACTCTTCCATCATCAATATAGGCTGTTCCACAAACACGAAACTCTCCACTCTCACTATATGCCCTAAGAAGCTCTATTATGGTTTCCTCACCCTCGCCATAAACAACAGCATCAAAGCCCAGCTTTAGGAGAGTACCTAAAGGATCTCCAGTAGCGTGAGGTCCACCAGCAACTAGCAGTGCATTGGGTATGTAAAGTTTTACAAGTCTTACAAGCTCCATTACCATTGGAAGCTGGTAGGTCATGAAGGAGAAACCTAGAACAAGCTTTCTACAGTGCTTCTGCAAGTCAGCAATGCTTTGAATAACATGAGGCGCTCTATATAATGGAATTCTAAACACATGTATCTTTAGGTCTGAACTTTCAATAGCTGCTATAATAGCGTTTACTCCGTACCTATTATCTTTGTCGAAAGCTATGGCAAAGCATGTGTCGCTCCACATAGTCTCATAGGTCTCTGCAGAGTGCAACAGCTTATAGAGTTCTTAGGGATAACCTTTATTAAAACCGCTTTACTACTCTTTTTTCGTAACCTGTTGCAGAGGTATACTTTTGCATGCTTATAGATAGGTGGGGTCGCCCCCTAGATAGTTTAAGGGTTAGCGTTACGAGCAACTGCAACTTTAGCTGTATTTACTGCCATAGGGAGGGACCTGCGAATAGAGGAGAAGGTCTGTCTCCCGACGACTACATGGCAATAGCAAAGGTCGCCTCAGAGCTTGAGATAAAGAGGTTTAAGTTGACTGGTGGAGAGCCACTTATAAGGAGGGACATTGTTGATATTGTGAAAGCCTTTGCTACGACCAAACCTGAGGATCTATCGATGACTACTAACGGTTTTTTCTTAGAGGACTTGGCTTACAAGCTCGCTGAAGCAGGGCTTATGAGGGTTAATGTAAATCTTCCTTCATTAGATAGGGAGAGGTATAGGTATGTAACTAGAGTTGATGGATTGGAGAAGGTTCTCAAGGGACTTAGAGTTGCTCAGGAGGCTGGTTTAAAGCCTATAACACTCAATGTTGTTCTTCTTAAAGGTATTAACGATAATGACTATAAGAGGATTATCGAGTTTGCCTCTGCTAATGGATGCAGGGTGAGGTTCATAGAGCTAGAGCCGATTACTATACCAAAGAAAGTTTTTGAAGCTCTCTACACCTCATTAGATCCTGTTGTAAACTATCTTGAGAAGATTGCGGTAAGGAAATACATTAGAAAATTTCATGCAAGACCTGTCTATGTACTTGATACAGGTGTAGAGGTAGAGATAGTTAAATGGACTCATAACACAGCTTTTTGCATGAACTGCACTAGAATTAGACTTACAGCAGATGGCATGCTTATACCATGCGTAATGGTATCCTATGGCGTAGATTTAAAGCCTTTCCTGAGACCAAAACCCGATTTCGAGGGTTTACGCGAGGCTTTCATAAAGGTTAATAGCATGAGAATGCCGTACAATGTTATTCACAGAAGTCAGGAAAGTAAAGGTTAAGTACGTCTTTACTTACTACTTACCACTTGGTACCTCTAAATGCTCTATAAGGATAGAGTTATATATGTAGAGAGCGTTACTCAGACTGCTTTTAGGGATGATTCTCTAGAGATCAATAAGTCTTCTGCAAGCGTAGGTGGTGTTAGGGTAAACAAGGATGGTTGCTGGTACATAGTTTCTAAACAGTCTGTAGAGCTGAACTTTAATGAGCTTGAGGAGAAGGCTTTACACATGGTCGATCCTAGCAGGAGTTGTGGTGAGCTTGCTGATGCAGAGCTATTTAAAGGTAGTATCGAGATAGGTAAGGAGTTTCCAGACGAAGATGAAGTAGCTAAGCAGCTAAGAGATCTATGTCTAGAGATCAAAGCTTCGCATGGCGTAAAGTGCGAAGCTATTGTAACAATGATGGATGTGTTTAGAGCAATTATTAGGGATAATGGTGAGGAGGCTAAAGAGAGAAAGAGAATTGTAGAACTTGAGGTAGGGCTTCTAGGTACTGCACCTTACGGTTATCAGCTCTTCGCATCAAACTTCACAGCGTTTATCTCCTGGTCTGCTCAGCATGTAATTAAATCTCTTGACGTGGTAATTAGGGAGACAGCATCAAAAATAGGTAAAGGAGTGTCGATAAGGGGGCTAAAGCCTTACGAAGTTGGGAGAGCAACGCTGGTGCTAGATGAAATGGCTTCGGCAGCTCTAATTCATGAGCTTTCACACCTTCTAAACCCACTTTACTCAGCAAGTCAGAGGCTTGTGGGGCTCAAGCTATTTACAGAAGGTTTCGAGCTCTACGACAATCCTCATGCACCTGAATCCCCAGCTATTAGATTCTTTGATGATGAGGGTGTGACAGTGAGGAAGAGAACGCTTATAGAGGATGGCGTTGTAAGGGATCTTCACCATACGAGAACAACGTCTAAGCAGTTCTCATCGGAGCCTGGCTCAGCCTATGGACTCTTTACGAAACCAGTGCCGTTTCACACAACCCTAGTTCTTAAGTCTGGGGACTGGGGAGATAAGGAAATTATTGAGGAGACTAAGAAGGGTTTCCTAATAGAGGGTGTATCTATGGCAACGCTTGAGGAGGGTTATGTGAGGATAGTGCCTCAGTATAGCTATGTTATTGAGGATGGAGAGATTAAGGAAGCTATAAGGATAAGGGAGGTTAAGATACCATTAGTAGCATTCAGAACTGTGAGCGCTATATCAAAGAGCCAAAAGCTTAGGGTCTCAATCGAGAAGGAGTGGCTTGTTGCAGAAATGTCTCCAAGGATTAGGATTGAGGGTTACGTGAGCTAGCAACGAAGATTGATAGGAGAGTAGCATTAAGTA
>JAPWUB010000036.1 GCA_028275745.1 Desulfurococcales archaeon
GCTCACTTAACGTTGGTGATGCTGTAGAAATTAAGAATGCATGGGTCACAACTTATAGAGGGGAAGTGCAGCTTAATGCAGGCAAGAACAGCGAAATAACAAAGATAGATGATAATGCTGTTCCTCAGGCGGAGAGTATTCCTGAGGAAACCCCTGAGGCACCCCAAGAAAAAGGAGCTTCAAGGCCGAGAGGTAGAAGAGGGGGACATCATAGAGGTAGAAGATAAAATGAGTAACGAAAGCAGTGAAAAAAGCGAAAAAGACCGAATGCCGAGATGGAACGAGAGGTATAGGAAAAAAGGTTCTGAAGTAGGAATAGATCAAGAAAATGTAATAGTTGCTTTGAATGAAGAAACAGCTTACGCCTTATCCCCAGCAGTCTACTATGTTTGGAGTATGTGCGATGGGGAAACAACTGTTGGTAACATTGTTGAAGCACTGAAGAGCAGCATTAGCGAGGAAATAAGCACTGAAGAGCTATATGATGCTGTAGTCGAAGTAATTGATAAATTACTCGAAGCAAACCTGCTTGAAAAAGTTTTGTAAAGAAGTTTTTAAGATATTAACTTTTCCCTATATACTAGAGCCTTTGCTTCATTTACATCAACAATGTACGAAGCTAATAACGTTAAGAGATATATGTCTGTTAGTGGTTCGCTGAGATTTGAAAATGCTACGATATGCCCCTTACCAAAACCATAAACAGTTACCGCATTATCTATTGTGACTAATTCATCTAGATATGGTTCTGCCACGCTGTCAAATCTAAGGTCTTTGATGTTGGCTGAGGTCCTGCCGAGCTTCATATTGGATAGGAGGCCCTTTGCTAGCATAAAGAATGTGTTTCTCTTGGTCTGAATAGTCAGCTCTCCTACAACCTCCATGGTGAATTTATCGACTTCTGCAATGCCACCTCCAACAACCTGCTTAAGCTCATTCCAGCCACCATGCTCTATGCATATATGGGGAGTGCCTAACGTACCATCATAGTCTATTTCAATACCTAGCTGTCTTGCCTTACTACACCAAGGGCTTGTAGATGTTAAAGGAATTAGTAGCATTGCCTCACCCCAGCTAGGTTCTGCAACCAGAAATGATGATGATGAGAACTCCTCTGCTGCCTGCTTATACTGCTTTTCACATATTATTGCCGAGCCCGGCGCCGCTACTAATCTGATAAGCTTGCCGATAGTTCTTGTTGCTATAATAACAGGTTCTACCAATATGTAAACAGGCATCATATGGGCAAGACTGAAAAGCTTCTTAACATAGCTTTTCAGACCCATTATGACGGCGCTTCTAGAATCTATGACAGTGCACCCCTCGTCAATTCTCATTACCATCACCCGAAATTTTTGCTGATCCCAGACCAAGCAATAGACTATTACAGAATTTAAGGCTTGGGAGCTTTATTACAGAAGTTGGTGACGTTCAAGGTGTCTAGAAGCACAACAAAAGCCTTTAAAGCTTGTGTAAAGTGCAAAGCGCTAGTACCAGCAGATGCTGAAGTCTGCCCTATTTGCGGCTCGAAAGAATTCACATTTGAGTGGAGTGGTGTTATAATAGTTATTGATCCAGAGAAGTCAGCTGTAGCAAAGCTTTTAGGTATAAAAACGCCTGGTAGATATGCTATAAAGATTGGTGCTTAGCTATACTAACAAAATAATCTGTAGGTGGCACACTAATGAGTGCCCAAATAAAGCTAGGTAATCAAGGTAAAACAATAAAGGTGGGTGAGGATATGAGTGCTACTGTTCTTAGAGAAGTGGAGAACAAGCTACTTTCAAGAATAGAGGTAGAACTATTTGTAGATCACATAACTAGAGGAACGCCATCGAGAAAGGAAATGCAGAAAATAATTTCATCGCTTTACAATGTGCCAGAGGATCAAATAATCATTAAAAAAATTGCTTCAGAGTATGGTAGAGGAAGCTCAAGAGTTCATGCAAACATTTACTGGGATAAGAACGTTATGAAGCGTGTAGAACCTAAGTATATTTTTAAGAGGCTGGGTCTAGAAAGTTAAGAGATAAAGGCTCCTTAAGGGGTAGAACTAAATGGCTGAGAAAAAGAAGAGATTCAGATCTCAACTCTACGAGTATGACTACAATATGGGAACAATCAAGCTAAAGAACAGGCTTTGCCCAAGATGCGGCTCTGTAATGGCGTTTCACAGAGTTGGTAAGCCTAGGTGGCATTGCGGAAAATGTGGATATACAATATTTGTTGAAGAGAAGGAGGCTAAGGCTGAGGTGAGAGCGTAAGAGGATATGAAGCAGTGATAGTGCTAGGTATAGAGTCTACAGCCCACACATTTGGTGTTGGGATAGTCACAGACTCTGAATCAAGTTTTATTTTAGCTGACGAGAGGGCTCAGTATATACCTAAACAAGGAGGTATTCATCCAAGAGAAGCCTCCAGGTACATGGCTGAGAAAGCGCCTACAATAGTTGCAAAAGCATTCGAAAAAGCTGGGGTAAGACCAAGCAATCTAGATGCTATTGCAGTAGCGCTAGGCCCTGGTCTAGGACCCTGTCTAAGAGTTGGCGCAACAACTGCAAGAGCGCTAGCATCATACTTTAAGAAACCTCTTGTTCCTGTGAATCATGCAGTTGCGCATGTTGAGATAGGGCTTAAGCTTACAGGCTTAAAGGATCCTGTAGTGGTGTATCTCTCAGGGGGAAACACCGCTGTAATAGCTTTTGTCGAGAAGAGGTATAGGGTATTTGGAGAAACACTTGATATAGCATTAGGCAATCTTCTAGACACATTTGCTAGGGAAACCTCGCTAGGCCCTCCATATGTCGTTAACGGCATGCACGTAGTTGATAGATGTGCTGAGCAGGGTAAGAAATTCTTAAAGGACTTTCCATACGTTATCAAGGGTCAGGATGTAGCATTTTCAGGGCTATTAACAGCTGCTCTAAGAGCATACAAAAGAGGTGTTGATATTCATGACATCTGTCTAAGCCTTAGAGAAATTGCATATAATAGCGTTTTAGAGATTGCTGCTAGATGCTTGATGCACACAAAGAAGAAGGAGATAATGCTAGTGGGAGGAGTAGCTGCAAGTCCTATTCTGAGAGAGAAGTTTCAAGCCATGGCAAAGAAGTATAATGCAGAGATTGGTGTTGTACCTCCACAGTATGCTGTCGATAATGGGGTTATGATTGCTTGGACAGGTCTCTTAGCATATAGAAGCGGTATTGTAATAGATCCTATCAAAGCTATTATTAGGCAGAGATGGAGGATTGATGAGGCTGACATACCTTGGAGATAGAGTCGCCCACGCTGAAAAAGCTTTTAGAGGAAGAGGCTATTATAGTCACAGCTGACGGTGTTAAACGCCTACACATATTATCTGATGTTCAGCTTATTACAATGGGTGCAGAGGCTTACATCTACAAAGCAAAGTTCATGGACATAGACGCTATTATTAAGTGGAGGTTTCCTAAAAACTACATGCCTAAGGACCTAGATGAAATCATTAGACGTAACAGAACGGAACTGGAAGCAAAAATGCTATGGAAAGCCCATTCCCTAGGCATAAAAGCGCCTATACCCCTCTACATAGACCTAGACGAGGGAATCCTAATAATGACCTTTATTCAAGGCCACAACTTTAGAGACATAGCAAACATTATTGACGTCGATAAGCTCTGTAACATTGTAAAGACTGTAGGAATCTATACAGCAAAGCTTCACCTTAGTGGTGTTGTTCACGGCGATCTAACAACAAGCAATATAATTGTTGACAATGATAGTGTATACCTAATAGATTTTGGGCTTGCAACTATAAGTAAAAGGCTTGAGGATATAGCTATAGATGTACACATATTCTTTAGATCTATTGAGAGCGCCCACCCCACTATCGAAGAAATTGCTAAGAGGTGCTTTATTGATGGATATAAACAAGTTGTAGGCGAAGATAGGTTGAGGGTGGTTCTCAAAGCTGTAGAAAATATTAGGCTAAGGGGCAGATATATAGCCGCTAGGAAACTTAGAACTGAGTGGGGGTTTTAAGTAGATGGACATAGAGGTGCTCTTTGTTACAGGTAATAGGCACAAGGTTATAGAGGCTGAGGCTGTGCTCAGAGAGTTTGGTATACGAGTTAAGCCTATATCTGTAGCTAGAAAGATTGAGATTCAGCATGATTCACTAGAAGAGATAGCAAGATTTGCTGCAGTGGAAGCCTATAAGCAGGTTGAGGCACCTGTTCTTGTTGAGGATTCTGGACTATTTATAGAGAAGCTCAATGGTTTTCCAGGACCTTACAGCAGTTATGTGTACAAGACTATAGGGGTTAGGGGAGTACTAAAGCTTATGGAGGACTACAAGGACTGGGAATCACGTAAAGCAAAATTTGTTTGCATTGTTGCCTACGCCTTATCCGAAACTGATGTAAAGATTTTTAGAGGGGAGGCTGAGGGCTACATATCATTTGATGCTAGAGGTAGTAGTGGTTTTGGTTTTGATCCTATATTCATACCACAAGGCACTACAAAAACTTTTGCTGAAATGAGCATAGGTGAGAAAAGTCTTTACTCACACCGAGGAAAAGCGTTTAGAGCATTTGGTGAATGGCTTGTTAAGAGCCATACCAATAAATGGAAAAGCTTATAAAAAACCTTAAGGCAGTTAAGACAAAGAGATACTCACTACAACAAGTTAATTAAGACAAGAATGATGTCATGTGATTTAGCATGGCGGGGAAGAGGAGGGATAAAGGACAGTCCCACTCCACTAGACCTGCAAGAATAGGTCCTCCAAAGTGGGTTAGATACACACCTGAGGAAGTAGAGGCTTTAGTGGTTGAGCTAGCAAAGTTAGGATACACGCCATCAATGATAGGCATAATTTTGAGGGATCAGTATGGTGTACCACTCGTTAAGAGTATTACAGGAACAAAACTTACTAAGATCTTGGAAAAACACGGAGTATTACTGCCTATACCAGAGGACCTCCTGAAGCTCATGGCGAGAGCCGTAAACCTTAGAAGGCACCTCTCTGAGCATCCAAAGGATACTGCAAGTAAGAAAGGCTTAATCGAGATCGAGTCAAAGATACATAGATTGGTAAAGTACTATAAGCGCATCGGCAAGCTACCACCAGATTTTGAGTATGATCCTGAGAGAGCCAGACTATTAGTTGCCCAGTACCTAGGAGCAACCCTACAAGCCTCATCTACAACAACTGCTGCAACAACTACCACAGAAACTGCTGTGAGCAGCACAGCTGAAACTACAACAACGCAATCCACATTATCTCCCTCAACTACTCCTACTCAATAACATGTTTTTCAAAGCACCTCTTTGTTAAGAATAATAATGCATTCTTTTTGATTTTTAAACCGCTTACCCCAATGTATAAACCGTTTTAGTTAGAGGATAATGATAAATTCTCAGGTGCTTTGATTTGGCTAAGCAGTTCAAGGAACTTATTTCAACTGTTAGACAGGTAAGCTCGGTTTACATTGTTTACAGTACTAGTATTGACAGCATCATCTCTGCATCTCTTCTTCTAAAGTTCTTTAAGGATCAAGACATTGATGCGTACCTTGCACCCTTTCACGAAGCTCCAAAGCCTTGGGGAGAACATATAGTTATTGGCATAGGTACCTTGCAGAAGCCTATCAGTGGCGTAAGGTTTGTTACAATAGATGACTACTTGGGTAAAGAACCTGGAGCCGCTTTCTCTACAGCTGTCTACCTCATTAAGCAAGTAAAAGAGTACTGGATTGTACCAAGAGCGCTAGAGGCCTTGGCCCTTGTAGCGATGGTCTCTCTATCAAAGTCCACACTATACGATGAAATGCTTATTGATGTGCATAAAGCAATCCTTGCCGATGCTATTTCTAAAGATGTGTGGGAGTATTCAGAGAGCTTGAGACTTTTCGGATTTCCTCAAAGAGATATTGTTGAAGCATTGAAGCGAACGCTAGAACCTTACATAGTTGGACTAAGCCTTGATGAAGCCAATGCTCCTGCACTAGTTAAACGAATTCAGAGCGAATCAAAGAAAGATTTAATCCAGGCCGTTGCTTCAGAAGCCGAAGGTATACTATCAAGATATAGTAGGTTAAGCCCAAAGCTTATAGGACAAAAAATTATTGTTAAGAATGTTGATGAGGTAGAGGATGTTTATGAAGCTGTCTATGCATTGTCTCTTTACCTAGATTTAAAGGGTTCCGAACCACTACTCTCCATAGCCTTCGAGCCTAATATAATGAAGTATTTAACTTCTTTACTATACGCAACAATGAAACAGTTCAAACCATTGCTGGACGCTATCATACAAGGTGCTGGAGTAAAAAGGTATGTAATAAAAGGTGTAAGAGTAAGTGTTGTAGATATATCCTCAGAGCCTAGAATGCCTCCACTACACACATTATACAGAGTTTTACGCGGTATAGGACTTGTAGACGAGATTACTATGTTTACAAATGGTAAGGAATACTTTCTACCGCTACAACTCCTCGAGCCTAGATGGCCTTTGGATAAAGAGCTCCACATTGAGAACTCCTACATAGTTCTTTCATCATTGCAGAGCTTAGGTGAAATAATTAAATGATTATTGAGATTAAACTGGCTATACCAATAAAAGATTTGGAGACGTGTAGAGGTGTAAAGAATGCTTTAGAGCCTGATAATGCTACTGCTCCGCCTCAAATCTCTATCACTATTGAATGCGAGGATAACGCAATTGTTGTTCATGTTAAGGGAAAGGACGTGAATATTTTAACCTTTAGGAATACTGTTGATGACCTCCTAGAGCACCTATCATTAGCTAAAAAGTTGTTGCAACAATGCACAAAACAATCAGTATTTTAGGTATTACTGAAGAGAGCTTGAAATGGGTATGCAATTGTGATTATAGTCTTTGAGGGTATTGATGGAGCTGGAAAAACTACAATGTGCAAAATGTTGAAGGAATACTTAGAGCAGAGAGGGTTTAGTGTAGCTGTTTATAGCTACCCAAACAAGAGCTCGTTGTACGGGAAAATAATAAAGCAGTTCCTATCCTCAGAAATCGTTTTATATCCCGAGGAGCAGTTCTTTCTCTACATTCTTGACATGTACAGAGATAAAAAGGATGTTCTTGAAAAGATCTCGCATGGCTACATAGTCTTAATGGATCGTTACTACACGTCCACAATAGCTTATCAATGCTCGCAAGGTTTTGACTATGACTTTGCAAAGCATGTAATAGAGTATCTACGTCTACCTAAGCCAGACATTGTGATCTATTTAGACATAGACCCCATAACCTCTCTCAAGAGGTTGAAAAGCAAGGAAAAGCTAGAAGTATTTGAAAGGAATATCAGCTTTTTAGAGAAAGTCCGAAACATGTATTCACAGATGGCGAGAGAGGGGTACCCCACAAAGAACTGGATCCCCATAGATGCTAAGAACAGCATTGACAAGGTCTTCGCCGATATTGTAGACGCTGTATGCAAACTGATAAAATGTTGATGAAGCCTTTACCAGCATAACTGGGTTGTATTCCAAACCATTATTTTAATAGAGAAGCTGCTTACAATCAGGAGCAGGAATTACTGAAGGAGGTGCCCCGATCCCGACTTGAGCGGGCTGCGGCCCCTTTCGGAAGCCACAGCCTCGCTCAACGCGGCTGGCTTAACTTCCGGGATCTGACGAGTCCGGGTGTTGCCCAGCCGCTTTGGTCGGGTCGGGGCACCAAGAAACATGTTTACCTTGAGCTCTGCTTATAAGGTTTTTGCCCAGATTCTAATGGAATGGTGTATATCTTAGAAATGATCATTTCTGCTCCACATTTTGGACACTTATCGGCGACTTTTCCTATGAAGTCCCCTTCCTGGAACTCTCTCTCTATAGTATAATCATTGTTTTTGCACGAAATTACTGTAATAATCTTTGCTGGTTTATCTTCTAAATTCTCTGTTCTTCTCCTACTTCTTGTATACAGCCAGCCGTTGGACACTATATACGCTACAATCACTACTAAAAGCAGTGCTATGATTATTAGCAGGACATCTGTGAAGTCTACATCAAGCAAGGCTATGTTCATCTAGTACACACCTACGGTATTGCCTATACCTACAACTATTACGTTGTCTCCTGGCTTTGTCCTATTCCTAATAATGTCTAGCACAACCTGGTAAGCTTTTTCAGTTCCATCCACAATTTCCTTAGATATAGGCTTTATGGCTTCTTCACTACTCATCTTAATTATGACTGCATCTAGTGGTGCTCCACACTTTACAGCTGTTCTCTCAATCTCTATCTTCTCAGGACCGACATCGCCTATTGCTGCGCCAGAGCCTTCTGCTACAAGACCTGTTGGCTCTCCTTCAAGCTTTAAAGCGGCATCAACAGTTATTATGCGTGCAACATTACAGTTGAGCATTTCGGCTATTTTAGCCACGGCCTTGCCTGGTTTACCAACTGTAGCGCCAGGGCCTCTGGCCTTCACTACATATACTTTTCTCCCCTCAATCTCAACTACTGAGTACACGGTGTCTTCTTCAATATCTATGCGTGGCGCAAGCCCAGCAAGCTTAAAGGCTACTATAGGACCTGCTGAATCGCCTATCGGCACACCTTTCACAAAGGTCTCTACAGCCTTTACGTATGGCATTAGCTCCTTTATTAGTTGAGGCAGTAACAGGTAAAGTTGCATCATTAGAATCCAGTTTTCGAATTTCTTGCCCAAGAGATAGTAGTGTCTAAGTATCTTGAACACCGTGTATAGAGCCGAGGTCACAGCTAACGATGCTGCTATGTTATTGAGTCTATCTCTATCAATATTTTGTGCAAATCTTTCTAAATCTCTCTTAAACTTATCCTCATTTGTTGATATTATGTGGTCAAGCCTCTTTATAATATCTGTAGGCTCTATGGAAACAGGCTCTATAGCAAAATAGTTTTCTAAGCTAGAATCAATTATTTTATCTGCATTCGCTAGCCCAAGCCTTGCAAGGTAGCTTTTTACCTTAGCAATGCTCTCCTTAACTAAGCCTTCAATGACTGCAAGCCTTAAGAACACACCTCTTTCGTATCTCATGAACTGTGCTTTTTGTGGAAGATCTGTGAAGAAGTATAGGAAGAAGAGTGCCCAAAATATTAATGTTAGAATACTGTTCCAGTCAATCTGCATAGCAGTTGATAGAATTGTTGACGCGACGATCATGTTGAGCCACATTTCTGTATTGTAGCATATATCATGCAGTATATGCTTATAGAACTTAATAAGGCTTTTTCTCTCAACAACGTGTTGTTATGATCTCTTCGCCCTTATCGCTTATTACAATTGTGTGCTCAAATTGTGCAACAATACCGTTGCTTACCTCTACAAGTACAGGATAGGCGATAGCAAGCCCTGCACTTACAAGGATCTTCATAGAGCTTTCAAGTTGATCTAGAGAAAACTTTCTAGTGTACCATCTTAATGCAAAGGGAAGTGTTTTCCTATCTTCATAGATATGCTCAAAAATCTCACGTGTTGTTTGATCTAGCTTAGCAATCTTTTTGGGGTTAGGTTTGAGGGCATAGATTGCTGTAGTCGATCCCTCCTTAACATGTCCACGACCATTTGTAGCGAAAGGCTCTATAGCATAAACTTTACCGCGTCTAAAGGAACCAAGGTTTAGTCTATCTTCATAGTTTGGTATGACATCCCCTGAATGAATAGTGTACCTATCTATGCTATGACCACTCAGGTTATAGATGGGTTTGAAGCCATAGCTCTTTATAACATCCTCTACTATACGTCCAACTCTCGAAAACCTTACCCCTGGAGCCACAGCCTCAACAGCCCTCTCTAATGCTGTCTTAGCAGCTTCAGAAAGGAGCTTAAACTCTTCATTAAATGTAAGGGTGATTGCTGTATCTGCTATGTAGCCATCTACATGAACACCTACATCAATTTTAACAACAGAGCCCTCAGGAATTACTGATGTATCGTTGGGTGTAGGTGTGTAGTGAGCAGCTATATTGTTTATAGAGATGTTTACAGGAAAAGCTGGTTTGCCTCCCAATGACTCTATCCTATTCTCAATATACTCAGCAACATCAATAAGCTTCATCCCTGGCCTGATATATGACGCGGCTTCATTTAAAGTTGTGCACGCTATTCTTCCCGCCTTTAGGTATTTTTCAAGCTCTTCGTAGGTCATAGCCCACACTTACAGTATTACTACAGTGCATAGTCATTGTAATAAAGTTTTTTATTGGTGGTAGCAATACAGCTAAATAAGGTATTCGCATAATAGTCTGTAGGTGGTTAAATTATGGCTGTGCTTCGTTGGCTTGGTCACGCTACCTTTGTTCTAAAATTTGGTGAAGCAACTATAGTTATAGATCCCTGGATCACAAATCCGTTATCACCATATAGAAGTGTTGATAGCTTTGTAAAGGATTATCCCCGAATTGATTATATAGTGGTGACTCACGACCATGGCGATCACGAGGGCGAAGCTGTAGAGTTGCTGAGAAGGTATAGGAATGCGAGACTTATTGCTGTGTTTGAGCTTGCTCAAGATATAGGTTCTAGAGCAAATGCTGAAGATAGGGTTATAGGTGCAAATATAGGTGGTCCTGTAAAGCTCGAGAAGAACCTACAACTTGTACTTACACCAGCTCTTCACAGTTCAACTAAGGGTTCGCCTACAGGTGTTGTCATATTTGGTGAGGGAAAGGCTGTTTATCACGCTGGTGACACAGGGCTTTTCGGCGATATGAAACTTATTGGAGAGCTTTACAAACCAACAGTAGCTCTACTTCCAATAGGAGGACACTTTACGATGGGAATCGATGAAGCTGTCAAGGCTGTAGAGCTTATTAATCCAAGGATAGTTGTACCCATGCACTACAACACATTTAATGTAATAGCGGCAGACCCTAACGAGTTTGCGAGAAAAGTTAAAGAGAAAGTGCCAGGAGTTGATGTCAGGATTCTAAAGCCTGGAGAGACTTTAGAGTTCTAAGGGGGCTATCAACGGATAACAGGATAAACCCTTTAGAGCTTGCAAGAATTATTGAATCTAAGGTTTCTTTTTCCACCGAAGGCATCACCTTTAGAATGTACTACAGGTTTCGTGCAAGTAGATTCTATGGCGGATCAGCAACAGCTGACGCTGTTGGCTGTAACTTAAGGTGTCTATATTGCTGGAGCTGGAGATTTAATAGCAGACTTGAAGGAGTTTTCTACTCACCTAAAGAGGTTGCATCAAAGCTTGTAGCAATTGCTGAAGATAAGGGCTATAAGGTTGTTAGAATTAGTGGAGGTGAACCAACAATAGCATTTACACACCTTACTCAAGTTTTGGAACATTTACAGAAATACCTAAGGAATAAGAAATCGTTGTTTATTCTGGAAACAAACGGTATACTAATTGGGTACAGGAGAGACTATGCAGAGTTGCTGAGCATGTTCAGTAATATTGCTGTAAGGATTTCTATAAAGGGTTGTTCTGAAGAGGAGTTCGAGAAAATAACTGGTGCTGATAAAGTCTTCTTTAGCTTCCAGCTCCAGGCACTAAAGAACTTGCTAGACTACAATATTAAGGTGTGGCCAGTTGTAACAGTCAGTTTCTGCAACACAAGAAGTCTTGCAAGCCTTTTGGAAAGGCTTGCCAGAATTGATGAGAACCTCGTAGCTGGGTTAGAGTATGAGTATTTTAAGGCTTATCCAGCCAGTGTTAAGAGACTGTGCAAAGCTGGTTTACTTCCCTGGTTTTCAATCCTTGTTAAAGAGAGGAAGGTGCTAAATAGCAATGAATTTAGAGAGCTCTGTAGAAGATACTCTCAAACGTAAAATACTTGACATTCTGCAGAAACACGCCGAGGGCATAATATTTGATGAGCTAAGAGAAGATATGGAAAAGCAGGGAATATATGTGGATGGAATTATGCTGAGGAAGATTGTTGCTGACTTAATTAGGGAGAAGATTGTTTGCAAGGAGCCTTCTCCAAAGCTGAGGAAAATGGTTCTCAAGCTCTGCTCAAACAGTAATGTTTTACTGCTTTGAAGCCAAACTTTGTAGGGATTGAAAGCAAAGCTATTTTATAGTTACACGTAGGATATAGTGTACTTGTCGGTGAGAACCTGTGGCTACTGTTCTGGACATAGCAATTCCACCACCACTACTGCTAAAGCCGAGTATGAGGATAGGTGAAGTACTTCCTAAAATGAAGGAGCTTAAGATATACAACGCTCCTGTTATTGATGAAAATGGTGTTCTCATCGGCATCCTAAGCTACAGAACTGTTCTGTCAAGTGGTGCAGGTAGGGATACAAAGGTTAGGACTGTTATGGAACCCCCGTACTCTCTGCATCAGAAGACTAGCTTTGAAGAGGCCATTGCAAAAATTGTTGGTTGGAAAGCTAGAGAGGTTCCAATAGTTGATGATCTAGGCGTTGTTGTGGGTTTCATAACTAGGAACCTAATATTGGATTACATGCTTAAGAATGGGCTTATACCTGATGCAAAAGTTGATGATGTAATGTCAAAGCCTCCAATAACTATTGGTGAGAGGGAGAGTATTGCTAGAGCTAGGTGGCTTATGCTAAAGCATGGCATTACAAGGCTTGTTGTTGTCGATGAAAGCAATAGAGTTATTGGAGTGATAAC
>JAPWUB010000063.1 GCA_028275745.1 Desulfurococcales archaeon
AGCAACTCGGCATCAAACCTGTACAAGGATTTTGAACGAACCCTATCAATAACCTCTGCAATAAAGTAGTTTACATCTTTTTTCACTGCAGCCTCAACCATCACTATAGCTTCATTCTCCTTAATAGAGACAGGCTTAACATTCACGCTTTCCACAGCTAACCCTAGCTCATCAACAATGCTACTAATTTCATTAATAATATCTTTAAGCTGGATATTATAGCCGTAGAACCTGAGCTTGATATTTACAGTTCTAGAGCTAGACTTTATGATGATAGAGTTGAGAAGAGTCTTGTAAGGTATGTAGCTGAGCGTACCTCTATCATCAACTATCTTTGCAAAGTTGTAATTATCAAGCTCTAACCTGCCTTCGTATACCCCTTCATCAGTAATTATTTTAACCCTATCTCCATCTCTTACAATGCCCGACAAAACAATGGCTGCATAGCTTCCAAGGTTTTCTAGCAAGTTCCTAAACATGAGTGCAATAACTAGTATCATAGATACTACAATAATTGCCACTACAATGGTTTGCTGAACACCTACACCACCAATAACTATATTGTAGATTACGTAGAGAGCTGATATAGCAATAACAGTTGCTATACTGAACCTAATTATACCCATAGCTCTTCTAAAGGTGGCATACCTATACCCAATTCTGTCAAGAACTCTACTTATTATGTAGTATACGAGAATGGCTATTACAATAGTAATTACTATGTAGACAATGCTAAGCATTTGCGAGACGGTAATAAATTCGGGGGTTCCTCTTGAGAGGTTAACGACAAATTCCTTGCTCAAAAAGCTCTCCCTAAAATATCCTTAAGCCCACTATTATTTCTGTACTAGGAGTTTATAAACAGTTTCCTTTGGTCCTAGAATGGCTATAAAGTCGTCAATATTTAGTGTTGTATCAGCTGTGATCTCAATTGGATGACCGTTTCTTATAATGAAGAGAATGTTTACACCCATTTCGCTTAGTTCCTTCACATTCCTCCCACTAAGCTCTCGAAGCTCTTCAGAAACCTTACCCACAGCTAGTACATTTTCTCCGAAATCATATACTTTAAAACCGAGTAAAAGCTCCTTAACCTTTTCACTAATACTTGAGGATCTCCCCACAACATATTTTGTAATTTCTTTAGAGAGCATTCTTATGACAGTTTCATTGTTTGCGACTACTATTATCTTTGGAACATTATACTCTTTAGCAAGCATAGCTACAAAAACATTGATCATTTCATTTTCATGTACAGCTATAACTACATCCACGCTTCTCAACCTAGCCTCAAGATATAGATTCTCATCGAAGAGATCACCAGAGAACACTGCAACATCAAACTCTCGTGTTATTAGCTCTGCATCACGAGGGTCATCCGTTAAAACAACGATTTCATGATTGCGAGGTGGAAGAGCCTGTATTTCGCGTATAATTTCTATAACATCACGGGCGCGCCCAACTATTGCAATATTCAATGGTCTTTCACCTACGAAACATGGTCTTAAGCTACACTGAATTCTTCAAAAATCAATTAATTTGAAGCACACAATGCTTTCCGTTACTTAACCTACTCTACGTTAGTGAGAGAAACTCTCTTTTAAAGCCTTTTTGAGTTGCTTTAATAGAGCAAAGATTAATAATTTAGTGAGAGAGCTGTTGAGGCGAGATACAGATGAACCAACATCTCACTGCATGGATATTTACATTGGGAACAGAACTTACACAGGGAAGGGTTGTAAATACTAATGGAAGCCATTTAGGGAGAAGACTAACCCTTTTGGGATTCAAAGTGCTGGGAATACTAACCCTTGTAGATGATGTTAATCTGATCACTAAATACCTGCTATATGTGCTAAATGAGAAACCAAAGCTTATTGTTACTACAGGAGGTTTAGGGCCTACACCAGATGATTTAACGCTTGAGGCTATAGCAAAAGCTCTTAATAGAAGACTTATCTTAAATGCAGAGGCTTTTGAAATGGTGAAGAGGAGGGTATCTGAAAGAGGATTTCAAATGACTCCAGAGAGAGCCAAGATGGCGTATCTTCCGGAAGGTGGTGTGCCAATACCTAATCCTGTTGGTACTGCTCCTGGTTGCTGGATAGAATATGAGGGTACTATTATTATATCATTACCTGGGGTGCCGAAGGAGATGGAGGCTATGTGGGAGAGCTGGGTAGAGCCAAGGATAAGAAAGCTTGTACCAAACATCTTTATTGCTGAGACCACTATAGAAACTGTTGGGGTTCCTGAAGCATCTCTAGCTCCTCTAATAAGCAGAATTATGAAGAGCTATACCAACGTCTATATAAAGTCTCATCCTAAAGGATTGAAGGAGGGGAAACCATGGGTTGATGTATACATAATGGTCTCAGAAAGTGATAAAGATAAGGCGAGTGGTGTACTTAACGAGCTTATCAAGACTGTTGTTGATTTTGTTGTGAGTCTTGGGGGCTCTGCTGCTGTTGTTGAGACGAGGGCTGTTTAAACCATTTGAGAAGAGTGTGGTGCTTGATTAGAGGCTCTACATTAACAGGCTTTCTCTCGATCTTCACAATCTTTTGAACTTCTTCTTGAGGTACAGGTTCAATTAGCTCCTCGACAACCTTCTTGACAAAACCATCCCGCACAGGTTCATAAACATGTTTATAGAACTTCTGTGGATCAACCAAGATGTGTTTGGGGAATCTAGCCACATACTTTAAGGCTGCTTCCCATGCTAGATCAAATGGTAGTACTGCCTCAATCTTTCTAGCAATCTGCCTATCAAAGTCCTCTGGTGTTTGCTCTTTGTCGCCTATCATGAAGTATCCTCTCGATGATATCTCTGCACCATCACCAACCGGCAAGACGTTGGTAGGTCCTCGCACTATTTCCTTCTCTTCCACACCTTCGCTACGCTCTGAATCGATGACCCTCTTGTGGTAAGCCTTGAACCTGCCATAATACTTCAGATACGCGTAAAATATTGCCCTATTCAAGCCAAAACTCTTTGCCTTCTCTAAATCACCTGTTAATATGTAATACCTTGCTGCTTGAAGCAACGCCATTACGCTGAACCTATCAATCTCACCTTCAATCTTGACCTTCTGTACCGCACCAATCTGTGTTCTGCCTCGGTATCTTCTACTAGCAAGAAGCTTGAGAGCTTCTTTAGCAATGTTTTCTGCCTCGTTTGGGCTATAGTAACGCCATGAATCATCGCTTCTAAAGTTTGTTGGGTTAGCCCAACTAATGTCAAATGAGTCAATGTTGCGGGGATCGATAACGACTGCAACAAGGTCATGCTTTCTGTGCAGTGATAATGGTACTGTGAAAACTCTCTTCATATCTATAAGGTTCTCTACCTTTACTTTACCTCCAGACTTCTTAACTATCTCCTCTATCCTGTCCTTAACACCTTCAAGAACGTATTCAGCAATAGCGTACGCGACATCTACAGGATTATAAGTGCTATACGCTTCTGGTGGAATTGCTTTCTCATGCAACCTGACATGCACCCCCTCACCACTCCACACAATGTAGACAGATTTCGAAACACCGCTTCTCTCAAGAAACTCAACAATAATCTTTGCAACTTCTATGGCTAGCCTCCAGTTCTCCAAACCCTCAACATCAATATCCCAGAAAGGTGTTGCAGATACTATATTCAGCGGATTATTGACATCATCTGTAGAGCCTAGCACCCCATACTGAGCTATTGATGCGTAAACAGTTCTTACACCAAGACTCTTATACTTTACAAGCAGGTTCAGCAAATCATTTGGGGAATCAAGTTTTAGAGGCTTGCCTGCAACATACCTCACAAATATTCTTCCACTCTCAACACTTCCTTCAAGAGCAACCCACCTATTCTTGCAGAACTCAAAGACAGTTTCTTTTACTATGGGGTTAGAGTAATGCTTTATAATATTGCTGAACTCCATGCTAAAAACAACCCCCTAAGAATAGTTAGTTTCTCAATCACAATATTTAAATTATAAGGCTAGATACATGGTTATGCATGGTTCGCGGTATCGCTAGCGCGAAATATCCCTCCATAAAAGACCTAGCTTATCAGCATATTCATAAACTTCCTTAAGCTCTTCCATCTTTGGTCTTCTGGCTATCTCCTTATATTGGTAAGCCTTGTACTCTGGCCTATACTGATCCATTATATTAACTAGTACCCTATCCTTGGGCAGATTATCCGCTATCCACTTAAGCACTTTCTTGGAGCAGCAATCCACATGATTTGGAAGCACGAGATGCCTTATTATCATATCGCCCCACTCAACCGCAATCTTATGATTTCTTCCAACAACTTCGACATATCTTGGCACCTTCGATAGCCTAAGAGCACACTCATCGTTGCCGTATTTGAAGTCTGGAAGCCAAATATCTATAACATGTTTCAAAAGATCCATACTCTCTATGCTCATGTAGAAGTTGCTATTCCATAGCTGTGCAATGTTAGTTTCGAGGTACTTTAAGCTTTCTAGTATTGTATGGAGGTTTGGTGTAGGCTCTCCACCTACATGATTAATGTTTCTTGCTCCATCTTCCTTAAGCTCTTTTTGAATCAATGCCAATTGTCTTGGGGTTACTTCAATTCCTCCAAATGGATTCTCCTGAGATATATCCCAGTTTTGGCAGAAGACGCACCTAAAGTTGCAGCTTCCATAGAATATTGTGCCGCTGGGTACTAGAGGAGCTTCCTCACCTAAGTGCAGGAACCAGCTATGAACATAAGTCTTTGTTGATAGCCTACAGACACCTACCTTACCACTAGTTCTATCAACACCACATCTCCATTCACAGAACCTGCAACTCTTTAGAATCCTATGAGCAATTTCAATCTTTAAGTCTAGGTAGCTTCTCTGAACCTCTCTATAGCTTTTCTTGAAGTCATCAAACCTTATCCGCTCCCTTCTAACCTCACTCCAAAGAGATACAAAGCTTTTCTCCAGCTCCTTATGAACACCCCACAGACAATCCATATCACAGCTCTCAAACCTTATATCGCTCGGAAGCTCAATAACCTTTACGATGTGAAACTTCGCTGGAAGGTTTTCTAGCAGTATTGCATAGTACCAGCTAAGAACTTTCCTAAAGGTTTCATTTTCAAGCGCTTCAACGGCATCGGGTCTGACTATGTACCAGTAATGCCTTACATTATTTTGCATGGGGGTTCCTATACCCCGATAATCATCATTATGATTCTCGCTTCAGTGGGCATGACTTAAGACATCCCCACAATGAGTTATTGTGAAAACAGGAAAATATACTTTATATAACCCTGCCTAAGTGTTATATACTTTGATAAGGTGATGTATGCTGAAGAGAGTCTATGTCGTAGGCGTCGGAATGACCAAAGTTGATAGGCATTATGATAAAGGGTTCCAGGAATTGGCTCACCTTGCTGTTAAGAATCTTGTAAATGATGTTAAGGACTTCAAGCCTGAGGCGGTAGTTGTTGGCAACATGATGAGTAGCTCTCTTTACCAGCAAGACTCGTTAGCAGCTCTCGTGGCTGACGCTGTTGGTTTGAGAGGTAAAGGAGGGTTCAAAGTTGAGGCTGCATGTGGTAGTGGAGGACACGCCGTAGTTGCGGGTTTTGCTCTTGTAGCATCAGGGCTCTATGACCAGGTTCTCGTTATAGGTGTTGAAAAGATGTCTGACTATCCAACACGGACAGTCACATCAGCACTAGCTCAAGCAGCTGACTTTGAACATGAAACAATTTATGGCGCTAGCTTTACGGCTCTAAATGCGCTTGCTATGAGGCTTTACATGCATGTTTATGAAGCTAAGAGAGAGGATTTAGCTTTATGGCCTGTTAGAATGCATGAGTATGGATCACAGAACCCCTATGCACAGCTAAGGAATAGGATCACTGTTGAGGATGTGTTGAAGTCTGCTGTTATTGCAGACCCTATTAGACTCATGGACTCTGCTCCGATTGGTGATGGAGCCGCAGCTGTTTTGCTTGCATCGGAGGATGTGGCTAGGAAGATTACAGATACACCTGTTCAAATAGCTGGCGCAGGGCTTGCCTCTGA
>JAPWUB010000084.1 GCA_028275745.1 Desulfurococcales archaeon
ACTTTCTACTCCCTTTTGGGAGTTTCAGACATACCTTTGCTAGGGAAATGCTGAAAGCATTTAAATGGAATCTTTCTACTCCCTTTTGGGAGTTTCCATAACAGTAAAGTACTTCCAGATAAATAACCAACTAAGACTCTACCTCTTTCTACTCCCTTTTGGGAGTTTCCTCAATGCACCGCTCTACACAGGCAACATCTACAGCATTATAATCCTTTCTACTCCCTTTTGGGAGTTTCTGTTGTTGTGCTCATTGTAACTGCTCTGATAACCACCTGAGATCCCTTTCTACTCCCTTTTGGGAGTTTCCAGACTTGAACATCTGCATCACCATATGCCTCTTGGTTTCACCAGACCATCTTTCTACTCCCTTTTGGGAGTTTCTGGTCCTTGTGCTATTTAAGATTCTTTTAAGCCTATCTATAAAAACCTTTATGAATATCGTAAGAACAATCGTAAAAACATTGCATAGCAAAGCAATGGCTGTTCCAATGAGAAAGAATTGAAACAAGATATGTGTTCTGATTTCACGAAAAATTGCATGAGTCTTGAGTGTTCTAATGAAATAGAATAGAAAACTCAATATGGAAAGAGCTGAATGAGATCAGTGAAACTGTGGTAAACAAGGTTATTGGAGATGCATTGCTTAGAGTTGATTCTATGTTTAAATATTTGTGTTAATTAATGGTGATTTTGTACGGGTAGGGTTGATGTCGGAGTGTTAATGTGTTTTGCGTTGTTTTTGCTATATTGTTTTTGGGAAGTACTCCTCGATTATTTTCTGCGGCTCTTCTCTTAGTATTCTCAATGCTTTTGGTAGGTACTGTATTACGTCGTCTGGTGTTGCACCATCTTCTCCCAGATCCTTTGCTGCTAGGTCTCCTGCTAATCCGTGTACCAGTACTCCTATCCTTGTTGCTTCCCCTATATCCCTGTAGCCAATGCCGTACATAGCCGCTATTGTGCCTGTTAGCACATCTCCCATCCCGGCTTTCGCCATTCCTGGGTTTCCAGTCATGTTTATGTATATGTAGCCATCTGGTCTGCCAATCAGGGTGTGCGCTCCTTTCAAAACTATGTAGCTGTTTAGCTCTATGCACGTCTTCCTCAGAATGCCTATTGGATCCTCCTGAACCTGTTTAATGCTTAGCCCTGTTAACCTGGTGAATTCTCCTGGGTGTGGTGTTAGAACTGTTGGTGCTTTCCTCTTCTTCAGAACATCAGGCTCTTTAGCAATAGCTGTTATTCCATCGCCATCAATTATTATAGGCTTGTTTATGGCTTCTGCAAGCCTCCTCATAAGCTCTTGAGTTTCTGGATTAGTTGATGTTCCAGGTCCTATAGCAACGATGTCGATCTCGTACTCATCTACTAGCCTAAGTATTGTCTCTAGGTTTCTAAGTGCTAGTGTTCCCTCATCTGTCTCCTCAAGAGGTATGAAGACTATCTCGCTATTCCTAGACGCTATGAATGGTGCTACAGATTTCGGTGTTGCAAGCCTCGAGTACCCACCACCAGCTTTCAGGAATGAGTATGCTACGTAGTATGGCGCTCCATAGTAGTACCTAGCACCTGCAACAGCTAGGAACTTCCCAAAGGTTCCCTTATGACCCCACCTAACTCTTTCTGGTGGTGGAACTGGGTAGTTTAGCTCAACCCTAATATCATCAGAGCTTAGTAGTTGTGGTGGGTATGAGAGGAAGGATACGTAGAGCTTTCCGCAGTAGTAGTACCCTGGGTAAAGGATGTTACCATACTTCGGAAGCCCAAAGGTCACAGTATAAGTTGACTTAACAGCTACGCCACCGACAAGACCGTTGTTACCGTTTATCCCTGAAGGTATATCGACGCTTACAACTGTTTTGCCAAGCCTGTTTATGGCTTCTATAACGCTTCTCCTAACCCCTGTAACCTCACCTCTGAGACCAACACCAATAATACCGACAACAAGGACATCGCATTCCTTAGCCTCTTCAGAAAACCTCTTGACATCCTCATCACTCTGAATAAACTGTATAGGTATGCCCATGCTCTTAGCAAGCTCGTAGTTCCTTCTAGTAAGATCGGTGAAGCTATCTGGAGAACCAACTATGTATATCCTCACACTTGCGCCAGCAGCATACAGCCTTCTAGCAGCTACTAGAGCATCACCACCATTATTACCAGTTCCAGCAACAACACAGAACCTCTTGCCCAATCCAATCTCCTTAAGTATCAAGCTAAATATAGCTGTACCTGCATCCTCCATCAAAAGCTCGTGACTAATACCAAACCTCTTAGCAGCCTCTTCATCAATCCTCCTCATCTCATCAACACTACAAACCTTCAACCTCATAACAGAAGCCAAGCATTCATCACCAAAGGCTTCTCCTACACACGCAAAAACCTAGTAATGTCACAAAGAAAATATGCTGATAAGGTCTTCAAATAGCGTTAGGGATCCTACGTCACTGAAGAAACCCCTCTTCTTCAACACCCCTAAAACCTTGTTAACAAAGCTCTACACGTGCTCACAACCACAGCAAGCATTCTGATAACCTAGTTTAGTATATGCTATATCTATTATTTTAGTGGTTTCTGAAGCTGCTAGACCTGTTGTTTTTGCTGATGCTTGGTAAAGCTTTAACCCTCTTTCCTCCACAAAAATTCTTTGAGGTGGTTATGAACCATGGTTAGCATTATCTATAGCAAGGATTTCTATCTCCATGAACCTCCAAAGGGTGGTTACCACCCTGAGAACCCTTCGAGGCTAGACATAGCGATTAGAGCTCTTCAGTCAAGTGGTTTCAGCGTTGTTGAGGCTGGTGATGCAAAGCCGGGTGTAGACGCTCTCAACATTCTCTTCAGGGTTCATGACGAGAGCTATGTTAGGTACATTCTCAAGCTCTGTGAGCATGGTTTTGAGGGTTACATAGATGGTGATACCTATGTGTCTAGAGGGAGCTGCAAAGCTGCTCTGAGAGCAGCTGAACTCACTTTGCTAGCTGTTGAGAAGGTTGCTAGTGGTGAGGAGGACACCGTGTTTGTGTTGACTAGACCTCCAGGTCACCACACCGGTGTTAGTGGAAGAGCTTTGGGTGCTCCAACACAAGGCTTTTGCCTATTCAACAACATAGCAGCTGGAGCAATATATGCGAAGCTCAAGGGGCTTAAACCTATTGTTGTAGTCGATATAGATGTTCACCACGGCAACGGAACGCAAGAGATTTTCTGGAGGGATCCAGAGGTAATCCATGTAGATATTCATGAGTGGGGTATTTACCCAGGAACAGGCTGGTTAACAGATATAGGTGGTGAAGGAGCTGAGGGAACAAAGATAAACGTAGCGCTATCACCAGGAGCAGAAGACGATGACTACATCTACACACTGCTAAAGATTGTGGAGCCGGTGATCGGATCAGCAAAGCCGAAGCTAATAATGATCTCAGCAGGTTTCGACGCATACCAAAACGATGGGTTAGCAGACATGAGGATAACACAAAGATTCTACAAAACATTTGGAGAAACGGTGAAAGCCATAGCCAAATCCCTAGCAACACCAATAGTAGCAGTGCTTGAAGGAGGCTACAGCACAGGCTTAAAGAAAGGCTTACCAGCAATGATCAAAGGACTCGCAGAAACACAACCATCGAAAATAAGTGAAGAGCGGCTAAAACCAAGCGAAAAAACGAAAAACACAATCGAAAAACTCATACAAACACTAAAACAATACATAACACTCTAAACCCCCACAAAACAAACTTCAACTCTATATTTATGTGCACCTCATTAGAAGCATTCCCCTATCAACCCCCAAACCATAGCAAAATACCTGCTCTTTTGGTAGAATGTTCTTGCCATATCTTATAAGCTGATATTCTTCGTGCAATCAATTCCTTCTCCATAACATCTGCAATGTGGCTACATTGCAAGATATATAAGGGTTTTATAAACCTGACTCTTCACGTAGAGAAAACCCAACATTAGATGTTCTATTATGGTAGAAAACATATCAACATCAATGCAGCTACATTGCGTGATGGCTATGTGCACCCTGAAGAACTCAAGATAATCGCCTTAACCATCACGCTAACCAGCTAAAAAGCTTTTATACTCGATTCAACTACAAGTAAATTGAACACAGTAACGAATCCGCAACGGAGACTCCAAGACCATCGCAAGTCACGAGAATCCAAAAAATGGAATTGAAAG
>JAPWUB010000038.1 GCA_028275745.1 Desulfurococcales archaeon
GAATCCAAAAAATGGAATTGAAAGTCCGTATCCGTTGGGTTCTGTATCTGTGACAGTAGCATCATGTTTAGCGTGAATCCAGAAAATGGAATTGAAAGATCACGCCGTTCCAATCAATATTGTCCATGTAGCTTTGCAAGAATCCAAAAAATGGAATTGAGGAATTGAAAGGTAAAGTGTGGTTGTGTCGGTGCATGTTGGTGGAGGTATCTCTATGTAAGTTTAGTGAATGGGGTTGGGTGTTGTAGTGTGTTTGTTGTGTTTTGAAGGATGTGAAGTAAGGTTTAAGAGGGTTTTTATGTGATGTGTTGCTGGTGACTGTTTATGGGTTATGTTTGGGTTGAGGCTGTTATTAAAAGTCCTGTTACAGGTAGGAGTGTCTCTGTTAAGGCTCTTGTTGATACAGGTGCAACTCTTAGTGTTGTGCCTAGGGGTATCGCTGATGATCTTAAGCTACCCGTTTTGGGTAAGGCTCTTGTTAAGACTGTTAAGGGTGTTACTGAGCTAGAGGTTCGCTACGGCTTCATCGAGATCATGGGGGAGGAGACACCTGCACGCATACTAGTATCAGATGAAGTCGATCACGTACTCATAGGCTTAACAGTTCTCGAGTCTCTAGGGCTCGAGGTAGACCCAGTCACAGGCAAGCTCAGGAAAACAGCTCTACTACTGCTATAAGAGATGGGGAGGTACATGCATGAGGGGTAGGCATATTAATGAGCTAACGAGTAGATTGCTCAACTCGTATCAAGTAATTAAGTTGTGTAAGGCGCTACCCTCTATGCTTCAACACATATATGAACGTCTTAAACTTATCTCTAACTGATTTTATTTTTTCCACAAATGCAATGCTTCTTCAACTCCATATAGCTTCAGCACTTAGCACTTGATTTCGCTACTACGGATCTTACTCTTCCATAGCCAATGCTTGTCTTTGCCCCTATGCCGTTCTCAAGAGCTTTGGCAACTTGTTGAGCTATGTTAACAGCTTTGTGTGGATCTAGCAACTGCTTATTGTCTAGAGTGAATCTTAGTGCTAGTACGAATTTCATTGTTGTTCCTGGCGCTATTGTTGGGAATACCAATGGCACTGGGTTTACATCTACCTCTGCAATTTCTTCTCCTTTGTAGTGAGGCGATATGACATCGGGTTCTATAAGCTTGTTGGTACAGGCTGTGGGGTATGCGTCTGTGAATATAGCTAGGGATATGGGACCCTCTTTACCGGTTTTGCCAAAGATGTCGTCTATGTCTATACCATCAATGCTTCTAACATTGTTTACCTCTAGCCAAGCCCTTACAGCGCCTTTTAAGCTGCTTGACGGTATGTAGGGGAGGTTTAGCACAGGATCCCATGCAATGGTTATCTCAAGAGGCATGAATGGGTTTCTAGTGTATATCAATAGCCTTGACGTCAGCGTCATGTTTACAGTGAAGACAGCGTCAAATGTTTTGCTAAGCTCGTTGAACAATGTCTTGATGTAGTTATCTGCTTCCCCAAGCAAAGGCTTTACCTTATCACATGAAAAGCTTTCACTAAGCCTCTTCGACGCTATTTTGCTGAACTCAGGTATGTACTTAGCTCCTTTCCCATCCTCCTGGTAAAGACTGTAACACGATATGAAGGCCCTTAGCAGAGCAGATAAAGCGTTTCTGTTAATCAGATCGCCAAGCTCCTGCTCTACACATGCCCTGAAATCCCTTCTAACACGACTCATATGCTCTCAGCCTCTAGGGCCATACATAAGTGATTTGGGCACCCACCTTCTGGAGATATGCCTGAAGCTCGTTAAAAGCGGTTTTATAGGCCTCGTAAAGCCTGTTCAAATCAATGGTAATGGTCTGGCTACCAGCACCAAACCACTCAACCTCTTTAGGCCAATCAGCTGAGAAGAGAATGGATATAAACGCCCCTTCGCCAAGGCTATTAGCTCTTGTGTGGTAAGCTACTAGTATTGGTGAGGCCCTTCTACTAATCCTTTCAGAACCTATTACATAGCCTGTTGCAGAAGGCTTTTCACGTCCTCTTGGAAGCCCTAAAACCCATGCATTAAGGGTTTTCCTCAAATCATCATCGCATCTCGATGAACCAGTCAATACCCTGCACCTCTCAGACCTAACAAAGAAGTTGTGGATTTGTGGAAAGTCCCTAACCCTAGCAACCACAACCCTTGCTATAGGCAAATCCCTAAAGTTGCTCCTGGCTACTGCTGGTAGTGGTGGTGCTTCAGCTCTTCTCCGAGTACTCCACCCCTCTCTAGAAGCAGTCCTCCTAACAACCTCAAGCGTAGACTCGTAGGCATCGCTAATAAGTTGCTTAAGATCTTTATACCTCAGGTCAGGTTGTAGAGACACGTCGAATGATCCAAAACCCCTCCTACCACCATTACCAATGCCAGAAAGCTGAAGAGAAACTGCGAGGATCTTCAGAGCAGCTAGCTCTGCATACTGATCAACACTCCTCCTCTCAACAACAATACTAAACCTTGCACCTGGCTCATAATAGCAAATTCTCCTCCTACCAAGAGACAAAAGCCTAATCCTCTGCAAACCATTGGATGAGCACCTAGATCTAGGGGCCCCACCAACAGGCTCAGCATATAAAGCAAACCTCGAAGCCTCGGCACCACCATCACCAGCTATGCCAAGACCCATAACACTTCCAACAACATAGTTAATCCTCTTAACATCGCTTCTAGAAGGCCTTAAAACAGCATCGCCCCTCGGATCACCCTCCAAAAGACCCAAATCATACATAGCCCCAGCAATAAAAGCCCTAGCCCACCACCTCCACAAACCCTTAACCTCAGGAACCCTAACACCAACAGGATCAAGTACACCAGGCTCAAACCAGCCAACAACCATGGGTGTAGCCAAACTAACATTAAAAACATACCTAGAACCAGCCAAAACCATACCCAACACCTACAAAAGCCTCACAATAGAGAACACAAGCAAAATAAATAAAAACCTAACTCACATCACACGACAAACACATCAAACCCCTCACCAACCCAACACTATTCACAAATACAGAAACGTTGGTAGTAGAAACACAAAATATTACTTCTTCAATACAGCCTTTAACTCCATTTTTGGATTCTCAAGAGAATCTGTAAAGACGTTGCATGCATTGAAATTGAGAAACTTTTGATTCTGTCAGCACAGAACTACTTGTGGAGGTAATAAACTAGTGCTCAGAAGCGTGACCAAAATTAATAAATATAGACAGAATTATGTGTATGAGACTATATTTAAGGTCTTTATGAAGTCAAATAATTCGAGGACCTACATCAAAGCATTCATTACATACCTCTTAAACTCTGCCTGCACAGATTCATCAGCAAAGTTCTCGAATATTGCTACACCAAGTGTTTTCAGCTGAGCCTTAAGCATTGGATCCACGGTTTTTAGGGATACCAAGGCTGTGTTTTTAGGCCTTAGAAGCTTCTTGTACACCTTAACTTGCTCAATTGCATAGTCAGGCTCTTCCCACTTCAAGTATCCTAGACCAGTCTTAACTTCTACAAGTAGCTTAGGCACTACTCCCTGCTCAGCAAGCTTATATAGTTCTCCCCAGCCCACACCCTCGATCCTGCCTTCAAAAACAGCTATATCAGGAACTAAGTGCTTTGGAACATTCTTAGCAAAGCCTGGCAGAATGTGTGGCAGTATCGATGACTGATAAAGTATTGTGTATTCTTTACCTGTAGCCCTAGACCGAACAACCGCTAAAGGCGTATTTGTTGTAAACTCAACAGTCCAAGCTTCGGTAAGCGAGGTTCCTTCTAGAGCATCAACAATTTTAGCTATAACAAAGAGTTCTAGGATGTATGAAATCTTTATTGTTAATGATTTGGCTCTTCCTTGAGCTGTTGTCAAAGCCATTGTCATTAAGACCGAGAGCCCTGGACTATAAAGTGCTTCACGAAGCCTTTCAGCGTGTCCCCACATAGAAATACCTTTGGCTCCTGATTTAGTGACTATATTCAAGATCTCTTTGGACATCTTTGGGACTACATGCAGGTACCATTTAATGAGATCCTCTTCTCCGCCTAGAGGTCTAAACATTGATGCAATCTTTAATGCAAGCTCATCGTCTCTTTCAAGAACCTCGCAAGAGCAGCATCTTATAGTCTCTTGCTCACCTACACATAAATGTATGGAGGGGTATCCGCTTTTCCTGCCAAAGCTGAAGGTGAGCATCAGCTTATTCTTGAGAAGCTCTTTAGGAGCCCTATAGATCTCTTCAACTCTCTTACTACTTCTCTCTGTAGAAATGAGCTTGACTTGAGGTAAGTGCTTAATGTTTGCAAAGAATCCATTATCATAGACATAAACATAGGTTGTACCTCTAGTACCACCAATCATCTGCCTAATCTCGTATTCACTGTTCAAGCACTTGATTTCATAAGACTCTCTGCAATTAAGACATTGACTAAGCAGTGCAAGGATCTCACTAGATTTAGACATCTAAAAACACCTTAATTTATCACCGTACTACGATAAGCATCACTCTCTAGTCTTTTAAATCTTCTTCCACGGACTCCAATTCCAGCTCAAAATTCTTTCAATCTCATTTTTTGGATTCAGAGTTACAGTGAATGCTTAAATTATTTCAGGGAGTTATGTGAGAAGGAGAGTGATGAGATGTGTTTGAGGGGGGTTAGAATATTTGCAAAAGGGTAGAATTTGATTGGTGTTGCTATCTTGTTTCACTTTTTCTCTTCTATGAATGCTTCTGTAAATCTCTTTAACCATTCAACTACTTGCCATGCCTTGAGATCTAGGGCTGTGTTGGCTATGGATTCTGTTATCAGGTCTCTGAAGTTCGATGCTTTTATTGCTCCCATCTTCCTCAGTATGTGCACCAGTATTGCTCCGTAGAGTCCGTAGCTCGCCTCCTCTTCATCTGCTTTCTTCTCGCTAAACATCTTTACAGCTTCATCAACTATAGCTTTGCAGCTATCTCTGAATCCAAGCTCAATAAGACTTCTACTGCTTCTAGCTGCTAGGAGTGTTACTGTGTATGTGAAGCCGTTGGTGAAGAGCACTGATGGTATGCTTCTCGCTCTAGCCCTAAATCTACGAGCTATTTCAGAGCCCTTCTCCATAACATTGCCAAGGTTTGCTACAAGCTCTACACACTCAGCAATGTCCTTCACTATCTCGCTCATGAGCCTCTACCTCATGTAAATCTTTACCAATCCTCTACCAATAGTCTCCTTCCCACCTACATAGATACTCCTATTACTGAACATATCCTTCAGCTCATTGCACAGATCCTTAGCAGATTTCCCGCCGTCCTTGCCCTGAGCATCGCGGCAAAGCGCTAGGCTTACAAGAACTGTTTTTAGTGGTAGATACTCCTCGCTCCAGGGACCAGCATCAACAGTTTTTGTCTCTCTCTTTAGCCTAACCCTGTACTGTATCACCATGCTCCTCCTAATTATTGCCAAGCCCTTGTTATCCTTGTCAGGCACTATAACAATTCCATGGCTGTTGATGTCATCTAGAACATCCTTTGCAATTCCTTGAAGAACTGCGTCAAGCCTAATCTTCTTCACTATATCTGGGTCGTAAACAGCTTGAATCTCAGTCTCATTAACAATTATCCTCACGTTACTGCCAGGTGCAGTCTTTTCAAGTGCTTTTGATGTTATTGCCACTCCCTGGGATGTGTAGCTAGCTATGTGTGAAAGGTTTAGCAATAGATTTGAGCCTGTAATCTCGTTGTATATGCTTAGATACGTGTTTAGGTATTCTAGGAGATGTGGTGTGGTTACATATGTCCAGACATTGTCTAGGGATCTAGCTGGGATTAGAAGGAGCTTGGCATCCAGGAAAGCTATGTGTGAAGGTGTTGTCTCAGGCTCTCCTGGATCCGAGCCCAGGTGCTTCCTAAAGTCATTGTCTCTCACATTAGCCTTTGCAGCACCCTTCAAGCTACTAGCCCATATGGTTGGAAAGTCAAACTCATCTCTCTGTATAGGGAGGTCAACATGAAGAGCTTCTTCCCGACCTGTACCAACATGCACAGGTGTCAATGCTTTTAGAAGCATGAGAACTGCTGAGCTGTACAAAGCTCTACACCTATATCCCTACATTTCATGTGCTGAGAATATAAGTCTATCAATTGGTTTGAGAATCTATTGCTCAAGAAGGTTTATTTCCCAAACCAATACCCTTAATCTACGTAACGGTGCAGAGGCTTGGATTTGAAGAGCCTTCTAATGCTTAAGACCTCTGCAATTCTTCACGACCCTCCTCACAAATCATTCCTTATAACCAGTCCTCGCGAAGACTTTAGATTTAAACATGAACAGGTGGCTAAGAGCTTTAGAGATACTATTCTTAATGGCACATCACTAGCACCAGTACATCCACATGCAGATAGATATACAAGGATCTACGACGCTCTTGCCTCAACTATTGAGAGGAAGATGATTAAATATATTGAGTGGCCAAAAGGCTTCTACCTACCCTACAACAGGCTTCACAACATCTTTGACCCTAGCCTCGTAGTAGCAGAGCTTATGCCTCCGCAAAACCTGGAGCAGGAGGTTATGGCAGTGGCTAAGGAGATTAATGACATTCTCCAAGCCATTGATGGTGCTCTAGCCTTGAAGAGCGAGAGTGAAAGGCTTGTAACACTCTACAACGCGCTGTTTCTGCTCCTAGAGGCTTCGTGGTATAGCCACGGATTGCCTCCAGCACTAGCAGACACAAGGATCCCTACCCACACAGTTTTTGACCACACATACGCAACGGCAGCCATAGCCAACATTGTTAGCGATGTTGGAGAGGGTTACGAGCCTGTTATTAAAGGGCTGTACCTATTCATAGACTTTCCAGGGGTTCAAAAATTTGTTGGTAGTGGTAGGAAAGCTGGTGATTTCTGGGCATCTAGCTGGATAGCGTCAAGAGTTATGTGGGGCATTGCAGAGGAGTTCGCATTTAGGTACGGCTTTGACGTAATCCTAAGCCCATCACCACGGCTAAACCCCTATGCAGCGAACGCGCTATTCAAGAGGCTAGGTAGACTGGAAAAGGATTTAGCTGGTAGACCAGGGGTTAAGCTCCTTAACGCTCTTAAAAGCTACTCTATCTACCCCCTTGTACCAGCAACAATATCCCTCCTCATACCACAAATAGATAGCGACACATCGACACCAAGCAACCTAGTAAGATTTGTTAAGGATAGATACTTGGATAGCTGGAAGAATATTGTTAAGGAAGTAATCGATGATCTTGCTAAGACCTGTAGCAATGCTGTATGCAGGCTTCTGCTTGAGAAGCTTAATGAGTTGAGGGATCTAATTGATGCTCCTCCTCAAGGTGTAAGGATATACGTTGTCGATGTTGGCAAGCTTTACGAATATGTATTGAGATGCTTGCACGGAGATTCAGAGGCTTGTAGAGCTACAGGTATAGGTCTTGGCGATGGAGAGTTTAAGAAGCTTGAGGAGGTTATGACTAGGATTGCTTGTAGGTCTCAGCAGAAGTGTGATAGTGTTGAGGAGCTGAGGAGAGACCTAGCATTCACAATAACCTGGCATCTCCTACACACAAAAGCGATTGACTTGGCTAAGAGGTTTGGAGAAGTTGCTGTGCCAAGCCCAAGACCTTTCTGGGTACTTGAAGAGGATTCGCTAAAACCTGTAGCAAGCTTTGTTGGTAACTGGATCCCATGCACATTGTGTGGAGTGGAGCCTGCAGTGATAAAGTTTGCTAAGAAGCCTACTGAAGAAGGTGAAGTAACATTCGATTTCCAGCGCTCTGAGGGAATACCAAAGACTGTGTCCGTTGCTGAGCTTGAGAGGAGGGAGAACCTTGAAGAATTGGAGAAGTTGTTTAAGCCTGGAGAAGCACTAGGACCTTACTGCTTACTCAAGAGGGCTGTATACCTTGCTCACAAATCAGAGCTAAAAATCGCTTCTACGGAGGACGTTGCCTTTGCATGGAAAGTCGATAAGCTGTACAGGTATGTCAAGGTGGAGGAGATTGCTGAGAAGCTTATTGGTACTGGTAAGGTAGTACCAGATGTTGTTAATGCTGTAAGGTCTCTGCTTGGGGTTGGGGCTGAGAAGGACATTGACGTAACAGCAAAGGTAGTTGGTGCGAGGACAGGGCAAAGAATTTCAAGTGAGGCACTGGTACAGAAACTCTCCAAAATCCTCATAGATGTGTGTAGCCATGGATTGGCAAACCCCAACACAGTTTTCAATGTTGTAAAGAGTCTTCTACCCAATGGCTATAAAGCTGAAACCGCTGGGAATGTTCTAGACGCTGTTAAGGGCTTTGGTGATAAGGGTTACAGGGTTGGGGAGTTCTGCAAAGTTCTGGAGATACCAACAACATTTGCTATAGTTAGAGCTGACGCTGATTACATTGGTGATCTGCACAAAGGTGTTAAGCCTCTGAAGCTTGATGAGTACATGGAGCGCTTAGCAACTGTTTTGCTTAACGCTCTCAGGAACTATCTTCCAGAGGGTGAGGCTAGCAAGATTAGTAGAGGTGTTGCAGAAGTTGCAGAGCTATTCAAGGCGCTGAAGATTGATGGTGTTCCTGTGACACCTGCTAGAACATCTGCTCTATCCCTAACCCTAGTACTTCAGGCAGTGAAAGACTCAGACATTATTAGAGGTAATAATGGATTGCTGGTGTTTAGCGGTGGTGACGACATTCTAGCGCTGCTTCCTCCAGAAACAGCTATTAAGGCATCGTTTGAGTTGAGGAAGAGTTATGAGGAGGACGTTGTTGAGATACCGATAGGGGATGGTATCAATGTAAAGGTTTATAGGATGCACATACCTCTGGGTAGAAGCTTTAGCGTTAGATTCACCAATATAAGGGACTTGATGAATGTTGAGATGGGGAAGGCATACGATTTATTAGAGGATGTTGCTAAAGGTGTTAAGTGGAGATCTCCTAGTGCTGAGTGGGAGAAGGACGCAGTTGTTGTATCTGATAGTAGGAGTGGTAGAGTAGCTATACTACCGCTTAGAAGAGATGTTGCAGAGCTTAGCGTCGATGGCTACGGACTTGCACTTCTAGTTGCGTTAGGAACGCTATCCTCTGGCATTCCAGAGGATTTCGAGTCCTGGATTGGCGAGGCAAAGGATATCTCCTCAAACGCCTTAGCAAAGATCTTTGCATATGTTCTCAGAAGAAATGTTATCAGTGTTGAGGATGGTGGTAGAAAGCTTGTTGATGAGGTTATGAAGGAGTTGGGTAAGTGGGTTGAGAAGGCTGGAAGAATAGATGCTGTGCTTCGGGACAAGAGCTCTAACCTACTTAAAGAGGTCTCTACATTACTAGCTATCCTGAGGCGCTACCTATGAGAATCCTGGTTGTAGAGCCCTTGGAGCCCTTATCCCTATCATCATCCCCTATAACAGGTATTGACACTCTCTCCACAGCACACCCACTCACAGTTCCACTACCAACAACAGTTGTAGGTGCTTTAGGAGCTTTGCTAGGGGTTACCCTAACAAGTGCAGATCCTGTACAAGGCTTGAACGAACTTGTTGAGAAGGTGGGGAGTAGGCTGGGCTGTGGAAAGCCTTTGATTCTAGGACCCTTACTACAGCTAAGCGTTGATGGTTCATGGTCGGAGCCTCTCATTAGTATTGGTTGGAAGAGGTTTGCTAGCTTAAGGTGCATAAACTCTGAGGCTATGTATATAGACCTCGATGGTTGTAGGGATTGCAAAAGCCTTGCAATCGCATCTACATCTATAGCTTATGGGGTTTCGCTTGAGAGAAGAGCTACGGATTTGGGTGTCTATGGGGAGAAGAGGGCTAGAACAGGATACCTATACAGATACCCAATAATAATGTACAGAGCTATTTGCAGAGATGGTGAAGTACCTGCAAAACCCAGACTCCTCTACATAATTAACTGTGAGAGGGTTGAGGATCTTAGAGGTGTTGTTAGGTTTGGTGGTGAGGGAAGAGTAGCAAAGGTGTATGTAGATACTGTTGAAGGTGTTAAAGGCGTGGACTCGATTCTAACAGCATCTCCAGGTCTATACGTAGCTCTTAGCCCAATACCGTTAATACCAAAGAAAGAGAATGCGGTTTACATAGAGCATGAAAACTACCTGGGTTTAGAGCGTGTAGAGGAAATAATCGGTGTTCCGCCTACAGCACCTGGAAAACCACCAAAAATAGTTGTTGAAACACTTGGTCTAGGGTTCTACGAGGTTAAAAGGGTTAGAAGACCAGCAATAATCGCTCTACCCCCAGGAACAGTACTGAAAATAGGGAGTGGCGGTAATGTAAGTAGTAAACTGCTCGAAGCTCTCTACAGCATAGGCTTCGCATCACTAATACGGTTAAGGTAGCTGTTTTCTCACACCTTTATAACTCCTTCACTTGCAGCTTCATATATCTTCTTCCTGAGATCTGGATTCTCAATCACGTTCTTTGAGTATCTAACTCTGTATATCACTGTCTCCTTACCAGGCTCTGCCTTAACCTCAACTACGCAGCTATGTAGACCTGAGTGCTGGATGAAGTTTCTTCTGAACCTATCAACCTCCTTCAGCTCCTCATCACATTTACTATCCGTTTTCATGAAGTTTGCCAGAGGCTCCCACTGATCTATGGGCTTCTTCTTCTCAAGTGCTACGAGAATTGATCTGTAGTCAAAGCTTGTTGTTATCTTTAGTCTTTCACTCCAGTTGTATAGAACCTCCTCTGCCAGCTTTGCTAATGTGGAAAGCTCTACTCCATTCTCGTAGTCGTAGCCTTGTTTAATCCTCATTGCTATGAGCTCCTTTGCCAGTAGCATCTTTGTCAATACCCTTACGTGTGGGTGTAAACTGGCCTGCTTAACCACATTCACACCAACTTCATATCCACTGCTACGAACATTTGCTGTCACAAACTTTGTGTATGCATCTATTACGGCCTCAACGAAGCTTTCTAGGCTTGCTCTAGGCATAGCCTCTAAAGCTAGAAGCGGTAACCCGTTGATGAGGGCACCAACGAATGCGTTAATCCTATCTGTATTGTCTAGACCTAGCGATTTAATGACCTCTAAACCCGCTTCAGAAATCATTCTACTAATCTTCTCGACATCTTGTTTCACACAAAGCTTGTTTAGGCTCAGTACTCTAGGCCTACCCTCTACACACTCAATGATTGGCACCATAGAGAATCTATTTCCACTCCTAATCCTCACCTCCTCAACAAGGTGAATGTTGTACACATCCTTGAGAGCGCCCCTAGCAACAGGCTCGCTATTATACACCCTCAATGTAACATTCCTCAGCTTAGCGTAGCTAGCAACAATCGTTAGAAGCTCTAGTAGTGATGACCTTGTTAGTGTAGGTACATAGTTAACCCCGTGACTTATATCTAGATGGACCACGAGATCCTCATCCACGTCAAGACCTCTAACCACATCAAGCAAGATCTTCGCTAACCTCATAACCACGAAGTGCTGGAAATCAGATACAGCTCCACATACATCGACAAAGACACTTACATCTCTATCTCCATGAGCAGCAACATTCTTGAATCTTCCAGTACCAGGCGCAACAACAATTTCCAGATCCTTGCCAATGCCTTGCCATTCAAGGAACTCCCTATACATATCCTCAACAGCTAGAAGCATAGATCTATAGTCAGCTACAGAAGCTCTTGCAAAAGCAGTCTCCTGAACAACCACAACAGTCTTTAGCGGAGCCTCACCTCTAGAAGCAAGATAGTTGTAGAGAACAGGTACTGTAGACAAAGCCTTCTGACTATACCCATCAACAACATAGCAAACATTAAGCCAGTAAAAGTACCTACCCAAAACATTATCATCTAGTGTTAACCCCCTCAAACCCTCTACATACCTCTGCCAAGGCATACCCATAACAGCTACCAACACATGAACCATACACAGATCACCAAGACATAGAAGCACTGAGAATAGAAATAAAGCGTTTTCTTCAACCCCCATAAGTCCAGTAAATCAAGCTAGTCCTCTCCTAGCAACCAAGCACAGTAACCAACCCTATCCACAAGACTCCATACACCTTCATCAAAACTTTAATCCTCTAAGCAAACACCTTGCCCTACAACCATGGTTGAATAGAGCTATCAACACTAATCCATTACTCATCATCTTTCTTTAGGCATAGCTTCGTTAAGTAGTTTAGGCGAATGTTGACGATACTCTCAGCCCTAGCAACATGATTAGAATGGCAATGTCGTTGCAACTCTATTGCTAAACACGTCCTTAGCTATACTACGGCTCAGCATGTACTGCTTGAATGTGTAGAGAGAATCGTATTTGCTTCAACCTCTCTCCTCGCTATAGCAACAGCCCTGCCCCAAGAACTTTGACACCTTCCTTAGGGTCTAAGACAATGCCGTACTTATCCATTGTGTCAGCACATACTATCATGTCAGGCATTCTAATTCTTCTACCCTCAACCTCTACCTCCTCAACAAACTTGTCCAAAACCAGAACTGTTTCCTTTCTACTCCCTTTTGGGAGTTTCT
>JAPWUB010000116.1 GCA_028275745.1 Desulfurococcales archaeon
AGGCTATGTAAAAGCATCTAAACTGGTTCTGTCCCATCCCAACCTCTTCATGTACCACAAATCTTCTAAGATTTAAAGGATAACTCATTCTAACACCTCATCTATTTAATACTTCGGAAAAGTATATTAAAGTTAACAAAGTTTATGTGTAATCAAATATCGATATAGGTTACATATAATTAAAATATATAGTATTTATCAGTTTCCTACTTAGATGAGAATTGTGATGCTTCTTCCATGAATTTTATGAAATCTCGTGAAAGGGTTATAGTAGCGCTAAGGCATGAAGAACCTGATAGAATTCCCATAGATTTTGGATCAACACATGTCTCAACAGTTAACCCTACATGCTATAGGGATTTGAGAAGGTTTCTTAGGCTTAAGGATAGACCTGCTAGAGTTAAAGATGTTGTAGCGCAGCTTACTGATGTAGATGCAGAGCTACTAGAGTTTTTCCATACCGATTTCATTGATGTGAATAGGCATCTTCCCCCAACAAATACAGAGATTTATTATAGAGATACCTTCTACCAATGCATGGTGCGCTTGAACAAGGATCCTGAAACAGGTAGGGCTGAGATAATTGATTCCCTATGGAAGCTATGGCATCACAGCTATGGTGATTTCTATGAAGAGATACCATCATCTATTGACATAGTTGACGAAGGGGGGTAATTATGTAATTAGATTGCGTGATATTACCTTGGGTATTGGATCTAGAAGTAGCTTTACATTCACCCCTATAGACTCTCGTGGAATAAATCCGTTAGCAAATGCAAGTACCACTAATCATGTAAAGGATTTTAGCTGGGATGCATTTAAGTATAGTGATAGATATTTAGGGTTTCTAAGAAAGAAAGCGGAATATTTGCATAAGAATACTGAGTATGTCTTAGTATATTCACTTGCCGGTAGAGTGCATGCATGGGCACAAGCTCTGAGAGGCTGGACAAGGTGGTTATCAGATCTGATACTCAGAAAAACTCTTGCAAATGCTATTCTAGATCACATAATGGATGTTATACTATATAACGTCAAGAAGCTTATAGATTATATAGGAAAGTACATAACAGTTATACGCTTTGCTGCATCAAATATATAAGAATCCACTCTTCTCAACGGGTTAAAAGATTCGTAAGGGTCTTGAAAAATTGGTTGAACTTCTCTACGATACCATGATACTGCATTTCGAGGCAATTTGAATACATCAAGACCTTTATATTTTACTACACCTTCATCTGGCTTTATCATTCTCAAGATAATTCTTAGCAGTGTTGTCTTACCACTACCAGATTCGCCAGCAATACCAATTACCTCATCAGATCTGAAATCTATACTCACATTGTCTATAGCATTTAAGTATAACCCTCTCTTCAACTCCTTGAAAATGTTCAAGATGTTAGCTCGAAGAGTTGCACCAAGCATTGAAACAGATTCGTCAGCTACCAAAAGCTTTGGATTCGGTATTAAGGCCCTAGCAATTGCAACTCCCTGGGTTATCCGCCTGAGAGCTCATCTTTCTTCTTACCTTTAATCATATCAAAGCTGAGTCCAACTACCTCAAGAACCTTCTCTACAACAGCTCTAATCTCCTTATCATTTCCATTCAAAAATTTCTTAGGCAGTCTCAAGTAATGGTATTTCCAGCTTTTCATAAGGATTGAAAGAATCGTATGAATCTTGAAATATAGATAGATTAAAAGGTTTGAAGGTTTTGATGATGTTGACAGGGTCTGGTTTAAAGATGTGTAGAGAATAGAGTTAGCTAAAAATATGTTGAATTACTTTGATTCACTACTTTGTGGGGATGTATTGCTTCAAATATTTAACGGATTCCTCTAATTCTTTAAGAACTAGATCATCTGGAGCTTCAAATGGAGGTATATATTCTAGGAATAGGTATACTTCTTTAGCTCCTGAAGCTTCTATCGCTTCAATTATTTTCTCAGGTTTTATAATACCTATCTTGTTGTATTGCTCTGTGAACGGCCAGTGTCTATCTCCTTTCCCATCTGTTTGCTGAATATGTATAGCAGGAGATTTAGGTGCAAATCTTCTTAACCATTCATATGGATCCGCTTCAATACCTTGTAAAGTACATTGATGTCCAAGATCAATATTCAGTAGAACAGCTGCACCTGGACCTTGATTAGCTTTCTCAAGAATCTCTTCAGTCTCCTTCATAGTCCACGGAGTTTCCCTTGGAACCGGCATTGGTTCCCATAGAATCATTTCAAGCCCTTTTGTCTGTGCATACCTTCTTAAAGTTCTAACGTTTTCAAGTAGAGCATTATCTACTATAGCTCTCCTAACTGGATCACTATAGTCCTTAACACTTTTAGCAGCTATATGTCCACCAGTAGCTTTTACACCAATCCTAGCCGTGAAGTCTACAGCCTTCATATACCAGTCAAGAGCATCAAACCTCATAACAGGGTCTGGATGCGCCAACAAATTAAAGCTGTATGCAGCTAAACCTGTAAACGTAGAATGAATGACAACTCCATACCTCTTTAAAGCATCAACTATCAAGCTAACCATATGTTCAACAGCTACAGGTGTTGACCTTGGATCAAGCAAATCAAATGAAAATTGAACAAACTTTACATCAAGTTTAGCAACGATCTCAGCCCAATCCTCAGGCATAGGCCATCTCTTGACAGCCCAACTAAGATTTAAACCAAGCACAATCTTAGCCATAGTTACACCCAGACTG
>JAPWUB010000117.1 GCA_028275745.1 Desulfurococcales archaeon
AACTTAGCCAGGGCAATAATACTTAACCCAAGATTCATAGTTGCTGATGAGCCTCTATCAATGCTTGACGTGTCTATAAGGGTTGACATACTCAAGCTGATGATGGAGCTTAAGCAGAGGCTTGGACTCTCATACCTCTTCATAACCCACGACATAGCGCTAACAAGATACGTTGCAGACAGGATTGCCGTTATGTACCTAGGTAAAATAGTTGAGCTTGGGTCAACAGAGCAAGTCTTGAAGAACCCTCTACACCCATATACAAGAGCGCTTATGCAAGCCATTCCAGAGCCAGACCCCAGCAGAAGGAAAACATTCAAGAGCGTTGAGATTAAGGGGGAGGTGCCAAGCGCTATCAATATACCACCTGGATGCAGGTTCCACCCAAGATGCGTTGCTCTCGACAAGAGGCCTGAACTAGCAAACCTCTGCAAGACTAAGGAGCCACCACTTGTAGAGGTTGAGAAAGGCCATTACGTAGCATGCTGGCTATACGCAAGGTAAACCAAGAACCTTTTTACCACATGTTTTAAATCCAAAGCATTGCCACGTAAAAGCTTACTCCAAATCAATGCATAGATTCGCAAAATTCGCTAGAGGTGGTCATATCGTGGTCCACTCATCACTGCTCAGGCTGGCTAGAACAAATCATCCCAGACCCTATTATCGAGTCGTAGAGCAACTAAAAAGTCTTCCTATCCTTAGCTTCAGGGACTTGAACCTAATTAAACGTGTTCATATCTACTTGCAATTGTGTTAAAACTTATTATTTCCCCTCCAGCTAGGAGAACTATATTTTGGTATGCTGAGATGAAGCTCTACGAGTTTGAGGGTAGGGAGATAGTCGCTAGCTATGGAATCCCTGTTCCCCGAGGAAATGTAGCTTCAAGTCCTGAGGAAGCTGAGCGTATTGCCAGAGAGCTTGGAGTACCTGTAGTGCTGAAAGCTCAAGTTCTTGTTGGTGGTAGGGGGCTTGCTGGTGGTGTAAAGTTTGCTGATACACCAGAGCAAGCAAAGGCTGTTGCAGCTGAGCTACTGTCGAAGAGTGTTAGGGGTGAGAAGGTCGATAAAATCCTTGTAGTTGAGAAGGTGTGCATCTCGAAGGAGCTGTACATATCTCTAACAGTTGATAGAGCTGCTAGGAAGCCTGTGTACATAGTTTCCGAGATGGGTGGTGTTGAGATAGAGGACCTAGCTAGGAAGCATCCTGAGAAGATTCATAGGATCTACGTTGATCCAATGGTTGGCTACACAGATTACATGGCTAGAGAGACTCTCAAGGTACTTAACCTCCCCTGGAGCCTGCTACCAGAGGTCGCAAAGCTTATGAGCGCTATGCACAGGATTATGATTGATTATGATGCTGAGCTTGTTGAGTTCAACCCGCTTGCCTTGACATGTGATGGAAGGCTAGTTGCTCTAGACGTGAAGATAATTATCGATGACAACGCACTGTTTAGGCATCCAGATCTTCAGAAGCTTTATGGAAGGGATATGACAGAGTATGAGAGGAGGGCAAAGGAGCTTGGATTCAGCTATGTCGAGCTTGATGGAGACATAGGCGTTATATGTAATGGTGCGGGCCTGACAATGGCAACAATGGACTCTATACTGTACTATGGTGGTAGACCAGCAAACTTCCTTGATCTTGGTGGTGGAGCATCTAGTGAGAGGGTTAAGGAGGCTGCTAAGCTCATGCTAACGCATCCAAGGGTAAAGGTTCTCCTGGTAAACATATTTGGCGGTATAACTAGGTGTGATGAGGTTGCTAAAGGCGTTGTCGAGGCTATTAAGGAGGTTGGGATCTCAAAACCAATTGTTGTTAGGATGCTTGGAACTAACGAGGAGGAGGGTAGGAGAATACTTGCTGAGCATGGGATAAGTGCGTACTCAGAGATGGATGAAGCTGTTAGGAGAGCTGTTGAGATAGCTAAGCAGGTTTCTTCAGCTACATAGGGGGTGATACTCTATGGGCATACTCGTAAACGCCTCTACAAGAGTTATAGTCCAGGGTATAACGGGTAGAGAGGGAAGCTTCCACACAAAGCTTATGCTAGAGTACGGAACAAAGATAGTTGCTGGGACATCGCCTGGTAAAGGAGGTACATACGTACATGGCGTACCAGTCTACAACAGCGTTTACGAGGCTGTAAAGGAGCAGGGCCCTGTAGACGCTTCAATAGTGTTTGTCCCTGCAAGGTTTGCTCCAGACGCTATTTACGAGGCTATTGATCATGGGGTAAAGCTTGTTGTTGTGATAACTGAGGGCATACCTCTGCACGATGAGGTTAGGTTCGTTAACTATGCTAGGAGCAGGGGAGTAGCAATAGTAGGGCCTAACTGCCCAGGTGTCATAACTGTTGGAGAGGCTAAGCTGGGTATAATGCCTGCACACATATTTAAGAAAGGCTACATAGGCGTTGTATCCAGGAGCGGAACACTAACCTATGAAATTGTTAGAGAGCTTGTTAAGAGAGGCTATGGAGTATCGACAGCTGTTGGCATAGGTGGAGATCCTGTAACAGGTCTCGACTTCATAGACGTCTACAACATGTTCCTTCAGGACCCAGAGACAAGAGCTGTTGTCCTCATAGGCGAGATTGGCGGGGATGCTGAGGAGAGGTTCGCAAGCTACTACAGCAAGTTAGAGAAAAAGAAGCCTGTAGTAGCATACATAGCTGGCAGAACAGCTCCACCAGGTAAGAGAATGGGTCA
>JAPWUB010000118.1 GCA_028275745.1 Desulfurococcales archaeon
TCCTAGAAACACTCGAAAACATCTAAAATACGCAGTGTGAGAGGAATAAAAGATCTGCTCAAGCTGTGCAAACAGCAGCATTAATACCACGACCTATAATTTTAAATCACAGTTTTCATGAAATTCTGATGTCTGCATAGACATTACTATACGATGCCTAGGTATTGTAAGGCATTGTATATTGCACTGCGAGAATTATGCAAGTTTTTGAGTGTCTATGAAGGTAAGAAGAGCCTAGTAGAACAGAAACACTTCCTCCCCCAATTCCGGCTTATAAACCGGTCTGTTTCCTGTGAGGTGAGAAAAGTTGAGAGAGCAGGGCCTAAACTACTCAAAGTACTGGGGCTTAGCTCTTATATAGATTCATATTGCTTTGTGGTCATAGCCTCATCTCCTTCCCCTGCACCGCTCCTTGGGCCTGCATATGCCTTGGGGGCGTTCAGGGCCACCCCGGGGACCCCACATCTTGGGCTGCTGCCCTTGGGGAGAGCCCTCTGCAGCTCTTCGCCCCTCACAGGGAATCTCATCAAGATGTGTAATAATGTAACCTTATAAACCTGTGTGAAACTCGAAACAGCTGCGAAAGGCAATTGTTAGTAGAATATTAGGCTCTAGATCTGCAGCTAAAACTACTGCAGGCCCATATATACCTGAGCTAAAGGCCTCAGATACCAGGCTTCCTCAATTCAATAATCTCAGATGCTCTTAAATACATGTATCTAGCGTGCTGAATCATTATAACTACAATGCTCATATACGGAGCTGTAGACATAAAGTGGGCTAGGGAAGACCGCGAGAAGGGTAGGAGAATGATTGGCTATGTCATCATGTTGTCTATAATTTTAGCAATACTACCGCTATTCATAAGGTGGTTGCTGGGTGACTGGATCCAAGGGCTTAAAATAGGAGCAGATTCTTTTAAATCAATTCTTTCTTCATCATACCTTTGCGAATTCGAAGTATAGATTTCGCTATTATTCAACTGCTTAACAAAGTTATCATAAGCCTGCTTCTTAGAGAAGATAACACGAAACAAACACACAAAATATTTTCTCGATAGGCAGAACAGTAGCCGCAAGAAGGAAGATAGCGTCAACAACTCATTTGCACAAAGCTTTATGAACCCTTTAAGAATAAGAATGTAGCTTGGGGCCCAGGGATAAGTCAGCTCACAAGGTGTTCATCATGCTCAGTGCTAGTCTGGTTCATCATCCCTGGGCCCCTACAGCAAATCTCCCAAAGAATTGTTACTGAATTTAAGTGGTGGAGGCATTTAGACACTTTATTTCCTGAACCTTGGCTGCCCCTCTTCTACTAGTCTATCAACGCCTTTTCCCTTGTTAACCTGCAAAAATCTTTAGTCTTCATCCACATCCATTGTCACTGCTTTAGAGGTATAGAGTTAATGGGCAGAGTAGCTGAAGATTCAGCCCCGTAACTAAATCTGGTTACCACATAGAATTCGTTAATGTTGAGCACCTTGCTACACAGCCCCACCCATAGCTACACACCCTAAAGAAGCTTACCTTAATAAAAACTCGCCAGAACCACCATGACAACCACAGCACTAACCACTTCATACAACTCTATATAGATGCACTCCTCAAGCAATACAGCCTCTAGACACTTACAAACCATAGCAAGATGCTTACCCTTCTGAGGAATCCGATAAATGGAATTGGAATTGAAAGTTGTTTAGAGTATCTTTATGAGTTTGGCTTTTTTTGAGTAGGGGTAGCTCTTCTTTTGTGAGTAGATGTATTTCGAATGGATACCACCATGGGACTCCTCTGGACTCCATGACTCTCCAGATTCTGTCTATGAGTCTAGCTCTCTCCAAACCGCTTCTAGGAACCTCTCTTAAAACAATAGCCACGTCTATATCGCTGTCAACTGCTAGCCTATTCTCAGCTGCTGATCCGAAGATGTATACCTCTATACCCTCTCCAAGAACTTCTTTAACTGCTTCAACAAGTATTTCTAGGTACTTGCGCCACTTAAGCAACTCCCTTAGCCTCCAAGTCCTTAACTCAAATAACCCTGTCCATGTTAGGTGAAGACACTGCTCTCAACAGCCTCAACAACTCTGAACAGCTCTTCAACAACATTTAAAGCTTTCTCAGCATCAACCCTATCAAATCTCTTCGGCATGTATCTAGCCTCTGTGTAGGCATCCTCAAGAATTTTTAGACTATCTCTCCACACAGCAATAAATTCTGAGATTCTCTGCACTAGCTCGCTTCTACCTAGAGACTCTAGATACTTGACTAGAATTCCCAAAAGCTCTCTAACCCATACTCCTTTGGAGCGAAGCCTAAGAGCCTGAGGAGAAGGGCTTTTAGCCTAAGCTGAGCGGCTTGCTCGAGGAAGAAGAGCGCCAAATCATAGTCACCCCTATCAATAGCCTCTAAAGCATAGCTATAGAAAGCTTTACCACGCTTAACAAGGATCTCTACACTATTGTAAGAACACATAACCAAACCCCTACCCAAACCTTTATAAACTCCTCAACATCTCTTATCACCTGGGGGGTGTGCAACTATACCCTCTGTAAAATGTGTTTGCAGCGCTCATGGCATTGTTTGCGCTTGATTTGTTCAGTAGTTTGCTTATTGTTTAATAAAGGTTTATATTCTGTGCGATGTTGGTACATTCGGTAAT
>JAPWUB010000021.1 GCA_028275745.1 Desulfurococcales archaeon
TTGAACCTTAATGATAGAGTAGCAAAGCTTGAGAAGAGATTTGATGATTACTTAAGGAAAATGTGAGGGAAATTTGAAGAACAGTTTATATACCCAATCTAGTATCAGTTAAATAGTAGTAGTGAAGCAAGCTACTCTACGGTGTATAATTCATGGGTTCTCAAGCTGTTTTTGCTATTCCTCCTTCTGTACCATCACCTTCGCAAGCAGTTAGCGGTAAGTTAACAGGGTCTCGCCTTTATGTAGCTTTTCTAGAGTTTCTTAGGCCATGGATTGAGCGTGTAGTTGACAACCCTAGAGCTGTTGAGGGTGTTGCACAGGAGCTTTTAGGTGATGTGAGGTTTCTCTATCTTCTCACCCTGGTCTCCCAGGACATGGTGCTTATTTCTGAGAAAGAGCTGAGTAATGCGTATAGAATGGTTTGCGAAAGGTTTGGGAAGCTCGGCATAGATGTTGAGGACTCTTTAGAGATTATGCTAGAGCACGACTTGCTAAAGCTTCGCAAAATCAAGGAGAGCTTCACCAACTTTGCATCTCTATACATAGACTTTGCTTTGAAGAGCCCTGAAGATGCATATAGATATGCAATTATATTGATAGCACTCCTGCTTCTATTAATAGCTAGTATGGAGGTTAGCTCTCGTGAGAAGCTAGAGCTCATAGCCAACACAATTAATAGGCTTGCTGATGAGCTAGAGCTCTACACACTAACATTCATGATAATGCTCGAGAAAGGCGAGGAGAACAAGGTTATAGCAACCGTGAGAAACCTTGAGGAGCTTAGAAGGGTTCTAGGAGTTGAATAACAAATTTAAGCACGAACTTCAAATCTCAAAACGCTTCAAGAAATCCTTCGAATCACTTGATAAAGAAATGAAGGAGAGAACCACAGAGAAGTTAAAGGAGCTTTTAGAGGAGCACATAAGTGGAAAGCCATTAAAGGGAGAGTTCAAAGGCTTTAAGAGAATCAGAATAGGGAAGTATAGACTTATTTATAGCGATGCAGAACCTTGTAAGATATACCTATACGATATTAAACTTAGGGAAACAGCATACATATAGCTAAGCTTTAGAAACTAGCAAGAGATGTGCAAGAGGAGTAGAGAGAAGCTAAGGAGAATGTTTGGTGAGGGAACAGGAGCAAAACCCTGATTTAAGAGAATTGTTTCAAGAAATGAGTGCTGAAAATGCTCACAAGACTTTGCCTCACTTCCTAGCTAACAGTAAATAAACCTTGGTGGTGGATCATAACAGAGCACAAGGCTTGTCACCTCCATGAGTAGTACATGGTTTAAGGGAAGAGATTCTGAAGGATTTGCACGCATAGGCTGAGAGGAGTAAGGTTTGTAACAACACCGAGACCTATGAGCTAAACTTTTTGGAGAGAGCTAAAATACTGTTTTTAGCACCTACTATACTTCTGGGAAGGTGCTTGCATGATGAGTAGCACTAGCATGTCTATTGATTGGGGTAGGCTTGAGGAGGTTGTTGAGAGGGCTGTTAGGAAAGCGAGATCTGAGGAGCTTAAGGATATAGCAGAGGCTGTTAAGACCTTAGCGGAGTATATGAAGACTGGTTTCAGGGAGATGCTTGATAGGGTTGATAGGGTTGAGAAGAGACTAGAAGAACATGCAAAGATCTTACAAGAGCAGGGTAAGAGGTTAGAGGAGCTGACAAAAGCTGTTCAAGAACATGGAAAGATCCTTGCAGAGCATAGCAGAAGGTTAGAGGAATTAACAAGGGCTGTTCAAGAGCAGGGTAAGAGGATTGAGGAGTTTAGCAGACTTGTTAATGCTGTTGCTCACCGCTTTGGTGTTTTGAGTGAGAAGGGCTTTAGAGAAGCTATGAAGCACGTTATTGAAGAGATTTTCGGTGTGGCAAAAGTTGAGAAGTGGGTGTATAACGATACTGAGGGATTTGTCTATGAAAAGCCAGCAGTTGTTGAAGTGGATCTCCTCATAAAAGATAAGGAGCATATACTTGTTGAGATCAAGTCCAGGGTTTCACGAGGAGATGCAATAGAGCTTCACAGAATTGGTGAGCTTTACAAGAAGGTAACAGGAATTAAGCCGAGGCTAGTGATAGTAGGGGGATTCATAGACAGAGGAGTAGAGGAGCTAGCAAAAAGCTACGAAATAGAGATAGTGCCCATCGTAACCAGGGAGTAGAGGGCTAGAAAAGCTATGAACAGACCAGTAAGTAATTATTTGTGTGTCTCGAAGGTGTCCTGTTAATGTGTTTTGAGCTTGCTAAAGAGGTTTTGAGGTATGCTAAGGAGGAGTTTGAGAAGGCTGTTAAGCTAAACGACATCTTTCTGTATAGGAATGCAGCAGACAAAGCATTTCTGGCTCTGGTCATAGCTGTGAATGCTTATATAAGGGCTGTTGAAGGTATCGAACCTAGTAGCCATGGTGAGAGGAGAAGGATTTTGAGGAAGATTGGAAGAGAGGATTTGAGAGCACTATACAGCGACTTGATGAAGACTTTACATGAGGAGGTTTTCTATGAGGGTGTGTACCAACCAGATGAGGTTGAGTATGCGATGAGGAAGATTGAGGAGGTTATGGTAAAGCTTGAGGAAGAAGTGAAGAGGATGAGGTAAAGTAATGCTTCCCCGTAAACCTTTTAAAACAGCTTTAGATCTTTAGCTTTGGTGTTATCTAAGTGACTATAGTTAAGGCAAGGGTTTCTCTACATGGATTCAGAGACACCTATAGCTGTGTAGCTCTTGTCGATACAGATGCTAGGATGACACTTATAGACAATGTGTTAGCTGAGAGGATAGGTGTTGAGTACACAGGTAGAGTACTAAATCTCATCTCAATCTCAGGGCAAGTGCTGAGGGCTCTAGAAGCTGTTGTCCCTATGCTTGGGTTGAGGATGAGGAGCTAAAGTGCGAAGCTGTAGCGGTGATCAGCGTACCAGAGGATGTGAAGAGGGTGTTAAGACAAAGCGGATTAGACGAAAACATTGTGATAGGTCTACTAACACTTGAAAGAGCAGGTATGGTTCCAGATACAGTAACAGGAACGTTGAGAAAGGTAGAGATGCTAGTGCTCTAAACACTAACTTTACGAAACACAGAGGTGTAGTGAGTAGCAATAGGTTTTCTAGGATCCTTTACAAGATCTGTTCATGAGTATCCCAAGATCCGTGATTCGCAATTAAGCTGTTGATCGGAGTATTGATGATGTGGTTGATAAGCTGAGGAACCTATTGAGGAACCTTAGTGAGAGAGCTGAGGTTTACAGAAAACTCTAGCCCTAGTTGCAAAGGGTTCTAGACAAGGTGCTTAGCAAGATGCTGAGAAGCTTTGGTGAAACTTCATGCAGTACTGAAAGGTGTTTTCATTGCTCATTGGGTTCATGAAAAGCTCTACAACTATGTCGCTCACAATGTTGAGGAGAGGTATAGAGACCTTTTCCACGAACTTCTAAACACTGATGGGATGCTCCACAGGTACTTCTATGAAGGAGGTTTGATAGGGATACATTCATCAATTTCTGGTCTAAGGCTCTGAATCTCTTAGACCAAGCAAAGCAAGTAGTCTACAAACTCTATACCAAAGCAGTATAGAAAGGAGGAATAAAGGTCACTCGCTGAAAGTATTTCTAATACCTAACCTCTATCCCTTCTAGAGTTTGTTGCTGTGCTGGTATTCAAGTTTCTTTAAGATTTTGTCGACAAGGTCTATATATTCCCTAGCTCTCTCCATTAGTGGTCTGTGCTCTTCTTCCTCGTATATTAGCCCGTAGAAGCAGTCTCCGTGGAGACCCTTCCTAACATCTATGAAGTATGAGGCCCACTCAGATGCCTCTTCCTCACTAAGGCCAGCCTTCATAAACGCCTCCTTAACAAATGATCTCCATGAAACTCCCTTTGGAGGTGCAGCCTCCTTCAGAACAGCAATGGTTAAGGCTGTTGTAGAGTGTTTAACAGCTGCCCAAATCTTCTCAGCAACATCGAAGGGGTCTCCACGCTCAAGAAGCTTATAAGCCTCATCAAGATACCGCCTAGCCATAGCTAGATGATCTACAGCACTGCTCATAATCCACACCTCTGCCAAGAACCAATGCTATACAATGCATTTTAAGCTCTTCTCAGCACCTCATCATTCTGACAAGTTCAAGACTAATCATTTTATCAGCTATCTCAGCAATTTCTCTACAAACTCTTATTGAAACAGCTACACTTAACTAAGTCGCTTGGACACAACTAGATGTACTGTTAATCAACACACCCGTAGAGCTCAACACTATGCAACACATTATATCAGCCTTAGTTAAGATTGCCGCAACTCTTGCTGAGAGGTATAGGGAGCGTATAAGGGAGGAGTCACCGATAGGGGTATTAATGGCTGGTAGAGAGCGTCTCTATACCGGAAAAGCTGTTATGTACTACATCCATGGTGTTGGATATGGAGAGCAAGTAGAGTTCCTGTGCACAGGTCACGGAGGTCCATATGCAACAACAATAGCAAAGTTTCTGCTAAGAAAAGACCTTGACTGCATTGAGAATGCGAAGAGAATTGCATTCATAATTTCATGGATAGCAGAAGACGTTGATGTTACAGTTGGTGGAGACCCTACAGTAGCCATAATTCGTGATTGGGAAAAGCCGCAGCCGCCCTCAAAAGAAGAGCGCGTAGTGGAGTTCTTGGGTCAGGAAATTGTGAACGAAATGAAGAGCTACGCTAAGAAAGTAAAGGCGGAACTACCAAACATACTATTCCCTGTACATACAAAGCAGTAATCAAGAATCCTAGAGGTGTTAAGCAGAATAGTGAAGTTGTTGATGGTGTTGAAGGTGTTAAATCTTTAAGGTGTTGCTACAAGTCTTTCTAGAGCTAGATCTTATGATAGTCTCTGGAGGGCTAAAGGTTAAGATATTGTCGTTCTACGAGGTATTTAGTAAGGCAATATGGGACAGGGAGAAGATCTATTTGCTTAACCTATTGTTTTGCTTTCTACTCCTAGCTGTTTAGATTTGTTGAGAAGCTCTTTGTCTTCGGTTATCAGTACTCCTCCTAACTTCTTGGCTGTGTATAGGTATGCAGCGTCATACACTGTAAGTCCGTGCCGACGCGCCGTCTCGTAGATTTCTCGCATCTCCCCAACATCTATACTCAGTATCTTAATTCCGCTCAATATCTTCTCAGTATAGCTAAGAACCTTAGACACCTCTTCATCTCTAAGTATACCTCTTCTACTTAAGACTAGAATAGCGTTAAACGTCTCATACTTCGTTAGGTCTATAGTGGTGGGGTTTTGCGGTGGTTTTAAACCGCGAATTAAACACAGCTTCACAATGCTGGAGGCATCCAAGACGTGAATCTGCATAGCCACAGCTTCACACCTCTCTAGATAACCTAATGCTTCTAATCAGTTCGCCGAAGTCGATAGACTTTGCCTTCTCAGCTATGCTCCTCCACAACTTGATTTCTGATAAAACCTCGTTATACCAGGCCCTGAACCACTCCTCAAACTCCTCAATATCCTCAGTTTTTAATGCGAAATCCACTAGCTTCTCCTTAACATCCTGAAGCAGCTCCCCAATCCTGCGCCTCTCCTCAGCAAGAGATGTGGACTCTGCTTCTCCAACCCTATGCTTACTGATGTAATGTTCTAACAGTTTCTCGAATTCATCGAGATCAACCCTTCCACTCTTCACACACTGACTAACCACAGTATCGACTAGCGAGTAGAAGTCCTGAATTGACAAGTCGAGCTTCAGCCGCCTCACCACACTCAACCCTCTCTTAACAACATTGATCGCATCAATGGATTTTAGATTATACTTCTCCCGAAGCATCTTCAAAAAATCCTTATACACTGGCAACGTGCTGATCCTAGCCGGGCTGATCTCTGACACTACAGAGAGACGCGACATACGTATCACCACGTCTATACATACTATGAAAGCTTATAAACGTATGTGACGCAAACGTGACATCATGACAACATGTTTTCACGGGTTCCTCCTTCACTCAATTTCAACAGGTCACTAACAGAAAAAGACATTAAAGTTGGGGATAACGTGGTTGTCCACCATGAGGAGATTAAGCACAGAACAGGACATGGCATAGAATTGGAGATGCATGGAATCCTAGCTGAGAAGGATGAGAATCTCTTAAGGGAGGGCATGGCGCTGTGCGTGAGTCAGGCATATACATCCCTGGGCTCAGCGAGTTCAGACACTCAGACACAGTTCTTAAAAATAGTGGAGGTTGCGAGGTGCTGAGACGCCTAAAGCTTTGACTTACTAGACAAGATTCTTGCAAGAATAGTTGATGAGGATCGCAAGGAGAGGTAAAGATATGATAATTCTTGATGCAAGCGTCTACACACAGCTTCTAACCAAAGCTGGAGGAAAACTTGTAAAGCTTGCAAAGCACTACGCCTTCGCTATACTAGACCTAACAATCTATGAAGCTTGCAATGTGTTCTGAAAGCTATGCGTTAAACACAAGATTTTGAACCTCCATGACGCAATAGAGCTGCACAAACCAGCCAAAACCTAGCCACCAGACTCAAGATCTACAATTTTAGCGACATAGATGTAGAGAAGGCAGTGACTATAGCCATCGACAACAACATAACAGTCTACGACGCTACATACATAGCATTAGCACAGTCAATTAGGGCTGCAGTAGCTACAGAAGATAGCGACATAATACGAGTGGGTTTCCCCGAGGCGATCACTTGTAAATAGCTGTAGTTAGTTGTAGATATATTTTTCTCGCCTCGGGGTTCCCCCGCTTTGCTCGGGTTTTCACTGCTTCACTGCGGGGGCTATCAGGGCTCAACAAAACCCTTGAGCCCCTCACACGCTTTAACTTCTTCAAACCCCTCAAAGCTATGTTCCAAGAAGCTATAACATCTCTAGATGTTACCACATCTCCAAGCGCAACAAATCTATAGTTTATGAACCTAAGCTTTTTACCATTTGGAGACCTTCTGGATGTTTTAAATGGATTTACATAAACTGCTTTAATTCCATTAACCATGGCTTTGTACTCTGCAAACATCTGTATTCTCTTGTAGCACCACAAAGACTTTTCCCACGAGAGCTTGTAATTGTTATTGCTATTCTCTTTGAGCTTATCCAAATCCTCAAAAACAATCAATGCTTTATGCTCACTAGCTATCTCCACAACTCTTTTAGATAATCTATGGGCTGAGTCCATCAATATATTCCTCGCTCTATTAAGCCACCTACCCCTAACCCCCCTAACCCACTTCATGAACCTCCAAGAATTTGGGTACCTCTTCTGAAGCTCTTCAGAAAGCTTCTTTAGGTGAAGAGCTTTTCCAAGACCTTTGAAAGGTATAACACCGATTGTAATTAGGTTGCCACTCAAGTCTAGAACTGTGTATGTTATGTTGTTGAAGTTTATGTCTATACCCATAACAGCCCTAAAATCAATGGGTTTAACATCTCTGTGAAACGTTATGTAAACAAATATCTTGTTATTTCTATAGCTAACCAATATCTCACCAGGTTTCCAAGAGCCATCAAGATACTTATCTAAATACTTATACCACTTGAGCCTCAGCTCAACACACTCATCATTCAAAACAGCTATTCTCAATGTTTTTGAGCTGAAGTCAATTCTATAGTCTAGTGGGTGTATCCTTGCAGTTAACCTTCTCAATACAGGTTTAGAGCCCCTATTCTTCTTAGCACCCTCAACAACCTCCTTAGCACGCCTGTAAATCTCTGAAACATGGTGAGCCCTAAAACCAAGCCTCCTCAACTCGCTGTAGAACATCTTATGCAAACTCTCTTCAGATGGGGTATCACTTAAAAGCCAAATCCCATCAACTATATGCTGAACCGCATCTCTATACAATTTTAGGAATTGAATTAAGAGGGCCTCGCCTCCCTCGGGGGCAACAGCCTCAACCTTTGCTGTTGCCAAAACCCTCATAGAGAGGCTCATAGGCTATCACAACAACCAATTTTTGTTAGCAGAACTTATAAATTTTTCTAGTTTTTATATTTTTGGTGGTTTCATGAGCATTGTCTACATTTTTGAAGCATCAGTATCGAAGTACTCTGGAAACAGAATAGTTCTATACCCGCCTAAGGATTATCAGGAGAGGCTCAGGAAGTTCCATGGGAGGAAGGTTAAGGTGCTGGTAGTTATAGAAAGCAACTAGCTCAAGTATTTACAGCTATTCACAGGTTATTACAGCTGATGCAGATCCAGCTACGGCTCCAAGATATGGAATCACAACACTAAGACTCGAAGACATATTTAAACTCATTGAAACATCCTAAAACACAGCATTCATTAAAACTTTATAACATGTTATAGACCGAAGTTATCAGATCTTATTAATGTCTCGTGCGAGGTTATGATCATATAGTCTATTAGAGCGTTATGTTGTTTTAATAGTAACGTAACTAATATGTATTGTAGGTAGTTTTAACCAGGATAGGTGCTGAAGCGTCTAGGTGGTGAGGATAAGTCATGTATTCATGTATAATGGTGCTAGAGATTTACAGATATTTATGATACTTATGTCTGGGGGGCTATTCATGTTCCCTGGAGAAGATGTTAAGAATTTTCTGAGAATGGCTTATGAGCTTCTCTCTGAGCTTCCCAATATCATTGTTTCAGAAGATGTGTGTTCTATAGTTGTCTTCGGCTCAGCTGCAAGACCTTCTGATTTTGTGCCTGGCGTTAGTGATATAAATGTTTTAGTTCTGGTCAAAAGGGCTCCAAAGAGACGTGTATACAATCTGGATTTTATGGATACCAGGATCCATGTGGAGCTTTTCACTCCTGAGGAGCTGGATCAAATGATTGAGAAAGGGTCTCTTCTAGGCTTCATGCTCAGAGACTCAGTTGCACTGCTAGATCGAGGCTGCCTATCTATGATAAGATCTAGGCCTAGAATAACTGAGTACACCATAAAAATTTTGAGAAGATATGTTTTAGCGGCTCTGGGACTGGCGATAGAGAGCTACTACATGGAGATGCCCAGAAAATCTGCTTCACAGCTCTATCACTCAATAAGGCATCTAATCAGGTACCTCTACGCACTCTCAGGAGATGCCGAAGGCTTTCCAGTATCAGATGAGGAGCTCTTGGTGAGGAGCCCAGAGGATCTGAGGAGCCTCTTCAGGAAGCTCATCGAAATGAGGAGGAGAGAGATAAGCATGGATGAGCTTAAGGAAGCAATAGAGGAAGCAATAGATGCAATAGCAAGGAAGCTAGGACTGAAGAAGACAGGTATAGAGGCATTGGAGAAGCTACCCAGCAAACCACTCATGGTAGTCGCATGCGAGGATAGTAACTGGCTTGTGTTTCACGTTGAGGTGAAGAGAGGGGAGGGTCTAAAGATACTTAAGCTGAGAGGAGATAGCGTCACAGAGATAGAGAACATCTTCTGCGATTAGCCTTCAAAGCGTTAGGTTTTCCAGAAACTCTTTACAGTATATCAATGCAATACCATCGCTACTAGCAGCAACAATAGCATACATAGCAACCCTCAAGTGATCAATAATCAAGAGACAGCAAGTGAGCAGAACCAAACAATAGTTTGTCTAGGTTAGAGGAGCAATTCTAAGTGCATATTGATTACCGTGTCAAGACACACTATGCAGAACTTAAGTATGGCTAGACACTAAAACGACTATTTCTAGACCCAGCAAGCATTGAACCTACGAAAAACGTTTTTAGGAGGTTTAATCAGCTCTTTACCCATTAGCAAGTACAACCCAACTAGATTTAATATTTTCTGAACACGAGATAGGGTTGTGAGGACGCTTTGCTATGACTATGGAGGTCAAGGTATTCCGTTTGTCCCTAGATGCTCATTCTCATTAGTTCATGTTTATTCGTTGCATCTAGGGACTTTCTCCTCGCCCACCCCTTCATTGGTAGCACTGCTACCTCCAGAGCAGGGTCACGGGGCATTGGGGTGAACGGCACGCACCCCTTGAGAGTTAAATACTTCTTCTCGAGGTTTAACACGGCTATTACATCTCTGCCAGATCTAAACCCACATCTAGGGCATTTGAGTTGCCTCGGGGCATCGCCCCTCATCAACAGCTGTAATAATTAAGCAGAACCAGAGATTATAAACCTAACTCTTAAACATCAATGAAAATAAGTGTTGCAAATGATTATGAAGACCGAAACAGCCCGAGCAGATAACGATTGAGAACTTCAAAAGCATTAAGAGAATCACCCTTAAGCTTAAGCCTGGTGTAAACCTTCTTGTAGGGCCCAATAGGGCTGGGAAGACAAACATTCTTGAAGCAATCTACTTCCTGTCAAAGGCTTTATCTAGGGAGGAGCTATTAAAGATTCCTTACGCTCCTCACGTTCGCTTTTCTTGGGCACCAGAGGAGCTGTTCTTTATGAGGTATACTGAGAACCCCATTGTTTTTGGGGTTGATTTTAGGATTGTTAAGAGGGTTGGGGAGAAGCACCTAAAACATGTTGTTAAGTTGGAGGTGAGGTTTGCGTACTCGAGGAGCAGGCTTAGTATTGAGCCTGTGTACATTGCTGTTGATTGGGGGTGCACAAGGCTTGAGGCTACAGGTAGCGAGGTGAGGGTCTATGTAAGCACACACTGCATCTCTAGCTTTCTAGAGCTGATTCATGGGGCGGAGGAAAAGGAGTTAACTGATCTCTACACGAAGCTTATGGAGATAGGTGAGAAGCTTGGGAGGATAGAACGTGATGAGTGCATGCTTCTTGACACAGCAACTCTTGAGCATGAAAATGCTGTTCAATATATCCTTCTACACAATTTCTATGCCTACACCTCTCTCCACAAAGTCTACGACTCTGGTGATACGCAGAAAGAGCTCTGGGTAAGTAGCATAGCACTTCCCTACGCGAGGAAACCTCTATGGCTACCTGTACTAGTTGAGTGGGTCACTACATTGAGCAAGGAGTTCACAGGCTTCCTTACTGAAGCAACAGATCCTCTGCACCTAGACCTCTACACACCCCTATCAATAGTGAGCAGAGCACTGCTCCTAAAACACCCAGATATCGAAGCCTTGACAAAGCCTCAACCACTTTACGGCGAGGATGAGCTTGATGTAAGAGCATCCAACCTCTCAAGAATACTGTACAAGCTATCTGCAGAGAGGAGAACTAAAGCTATAGAGCACCTACTTAACGAGGTATTCGGAAACATAGCTATTGAGCCTAGAAGCACAGCAAACATGGTCTTCTTCACAGTGAGGGAAGGATCCATAGAGCTAAGCCCTAGAAACACAGCCAATGGCATAATAAAGGTCTTGGCCATCGCCACAGCAGTTGAGCTTAATCCATCTATTCTCCTAATTGATGAAATTGAGAATAGTCTTCATGCTGAAGCTATTCAGAAAATCTTTGACTTTCTAAACAATCTTGAAATACTTGTACTAGTAGCAACTCATTCACCAGCAGTAATTGATTTGGTTGATCTTGATAGGATAATCATTGTTTCTAGAGGATCAGATGGATCTACAAACGTTGAGTATATTGAGGATGTTAAGAGTGTTAGGAAGATGCTTCTAGAGCTCGGAGTATCACACTCAGAGTACATACTCTACGGCAAGACGATGAGGTAGTTCTGGAGGATAATTCGATGAAGAAGATAATATTTGTTGAGGATACATATGGTGTAGGGTTTCACAGGACAGTGCTTGAAAAGCTCAAGGAGGTTAAAGAGCTTGACAACAGCTTTAACCCCAGGATTGAGAGACTTCCTACTGGTAAGTGCAATCCTGGGTTAAGGGGGAAAGGTTATTTCTAGATCTGGTGGTGAAGACACTAAGATCCTTATTGTTGCTGATACAGAAGGCAAGCCTGATGAGGTAAGGAACTGCATTGATAAGATATTCAGCAATGTTCCTCTCAACATACATATCACTACCGCCTTTGCTGACACCAGGCATGAGACTTGGCTTTGTATAGGGCTTGGAGGGGACAAGACTAGGTGCAGACAAGATCCAGAGCATGAGCTTAGGAAACTAAGGGGTGTTAGGGATTATAGGAAGGAGCACCTAAGCGAATGGGCAAAAGACATTGATGTGTGCATGCTTCTTGAAGATCATGACTTTAGAAAATATGTTGAGACACTTAAACATCTAGATCAAGATCCGTAACCGGCAATTGCATAGCCCCGCCAAACGCGTTGTCATAATTACCCACACCCTACCTCTTTCCCACCCCTAAACAACTCACAGCAACTCATGTGAATATCGATACACTTAACATGCTCTTCACCAGGAATGAGTACTGATGTCGACGCATATTAAATTGCTGAAAAGCTTAGCTTCAGTAATTAGTAATGCTTCTTGAAGTGATAGCGTGTAGAGAGTTGAAGAAGTGGTATAGTCTTCAAAAGATCCTAACATATATTGCTTAGCACCTAAGAATTTTAATGTGAATGTTGCATAACTTGTTGTGGGGGGTGGTCATAGATATGGATTGTAATCTTGGTACTCATAGCTACAACAGCTGAGGTAGTACTATCAACACCACCACTAATACATGCAATAGCGCAATCAATCTCTTTACTTAAGGATAGAAGCTTCTCATAGATTCTATTCAGTATTGCAGTAACATCCAAGCTCATAACCTAAGCCCCTCAAACCCTTTTTACATGGATATTACATAGCATAGACAGATATTTAAGTATATATGCCTCCATTATAGCTTGTACAGCAATTGAATGTAAGTTAAAATATTTATGTAAAATGAACTCATAAATTTGTGAAGAGCGAAGACTTGTACTTCTGATGCACACTTTTCCGGAATTTCATTAAGATTTCCGAAAAACTTAAGTTATCTGAAAAATGAAGTATATTACTGCGATATGATGAACCTAAGAAGAACTGTTCATCTATCTACTCTTGTAGCGATGCTTCTAGTGGTTTTTGTCATAGGCTACCTCTATACATCATCAAACCTTGGCACTACCATTACTACATACACAGCTTTTAGTACCGTAACCATTACCAAGACAGAAATAAATATATCTACAGTTGCACAAACTATTACTGTAACAGCTGTTGAGACTATGACTTTGAAGCCTAGGGTGATTCTTGAATACCCTTCAAATCCCCAGAGCTCTGCAGACTTTAATGATGATGGTGCTCCAGAGGTTTTTGCAGAGATCAACCCGTGGAATGTTAAGAGCTATAAAGGTGTGCAAAGAGTTGTTATAGATCCTCTTTCTAGGGGTATCGAGGTATACATAGATGTTAAGGATGTGAATCCCTTGACGTGGACTAATGGATACCCAGAGATCATGATTGGTAGGAAGCCTTGGGGTAAGAGCTACGCTAATGGTTATGGAGTCCCATTCCCAATGAGGGTAAGGGATGCAAAGCCCTTCATAGTATCCTTCTACATATGTTTGGAGAGGTACTCACCAGATATGAACTTGAATATAGCTGCTGATGCATGGATAGTTCGAGAACCCATCGCCAAGTCTCCTGGTACACCACCAGGTAGTGGTGATCTAGAGGTAATGGTCTGGCTATTCAGCAACAACCTTAACCCAGCTGGGAACAAAGTTGGTGAGACAAGGATACCAATAGTGCTTAACGGAACTGTTGTTGATGCTGAGTGGGAGGTTTGGAGAATGGATAGTGTTACATGGGGTGGGTGGCAGTACATAGCGTTCAAACCTAAGAACTGGAAACATGTATGCGGATACGTAGCCTACAACCCAGTAGATTTCGTTAAGGAAGCAGCAAAGTATGCAACCTTTGATGTGTCAGATCATTACTTACTAAGCTGGGAGATAGGTACTGAGTGGGGAACAATATCATCTGGAGGGGGAGCATCACTATTATGGAGGTTACGAGATTTCGTGGTAATTCCAGGAGCATCAATATCTAGATCTTAGTAATGAACTTCATTTCTCGTAAACAATCTCACCACTAACAATTGTTTTTACAACCCTGAAATCCTTATCGAGTATCGCTATATCAGCACTGTACCCTACTTCTATATCCCCCAACCTTTCTATACCTAAGCTCTTAGCTGGCGCTAGGCTGGTCATAATAGCTGCTTCCTGTAGGCTGTACCCTAGGCTAGCAATGTTTTTGAATGCTTCGTCCATTGTTAGTGTGCTTCCAGCCAATACTCCAGTGTCTGCTAGTCTGCAAACTCCTTTCTCAACAATGACTTTCAATCCTCCTAGTTCGTATATCCCGTCGGACATGTCTGTAGCCGCTATTGAGTCTGTTACTAGCACTACTCTCTTCGGTGTTGCGTAGTCTATAACCATCTTCACAACAGCTGGGTGGAGATGAATGAAGTCCGCTATTATCTCTAGGTAGACATTCGGTGATTGTAGCAACGCTAAGGCTATGCCAGGCTCTCTGTGGTGAAACCTTGTCATGCCATTAAATAGGTGGTTAGCTTTTGTCACCCCTAACTTAACCGCCTTCAGTCCCTCTTCATAAGAGGCATTTGTGTGTCCAGCACTAACAATGATTCCTCTAGACCTTGCATACGTAATCAACTTGTCTGCACCTGGAAGCTCTGGGGCTATAGTCACTTGCTTAACTACTCCTCTACAACTCTCTACCAACCTCTTAAACTCTTCTAGGTCTGGCTTCCTAATCCATGCCTTGTTCTGAGCACCAGCCATCTCAGGATTTGTGTAGGGGCCCTCAAGGTGTACGCCAAGAATCTTTGCTCCTTCACCTCTCCACATATCTATAGCCTCCCTAACAGCTCTACATGCCTCCTCAAGAACCTCCAACGGTGCTGCAACAGTTGATGCCAAGAAGGCTGTTATCCCATGCCTAGCGTAGCTCTTAGCCATTTTCAAAACGCTTTCAGGATCCCTGTTAGCAGTGAAGTCAAGACCCCCAATACCGTGAGTATGGGTGTCGATAAAGCCTGGAACAATAAGCATACCCTCAGCATCTATAACCTCCTCAGCATAACCAGAGAAAGGTTCTTTACCAACCTCAGCAATAACACCATTCCTTATGAGAATATATCCTCTCTCAATCACTCTCAAGCTGGTTACAACAACGCCATTTCTAATAACCATACTCATGCAGATCACCACCTACTATAGCATGGTGCGAGAGTGGTTAAAGCTATTAACAATTTAAGGAGAGCTAAATAGAATGCTGAGTTGTGTAGATATGAAGAGAGTTAGGCTACGCTTTGCTCCTAAGCTAGAGGTAGAGTTCATTGATAGAGATAAAGCGGTTAAGCATGTTTATGAGCTTGGTGAGAAAGGTACTAGATACCCGTTAATAGTTTTTGGTTCTGAAGGCTGCGGTAAATCGGCTTGGCTTAGGCAAGCAACTGAAATTCTTAAGGAGATGAATTTCGATGTTATATATATAGATGTTCTACACAGAGAGCTTATTGCATATACTGATGTTGAGGAGGTTGTTAAGGAGCTAACAAATGCCATAATCGATGTCACGGGATACACTCCATTAAAGCTTGTTGATTTGGTGATATACTTGGTAAATCAATTGTTGAAGAGGTGGATGAAGAAGAGGGTTGCTATTCTTGTTGACGAGGTTTTCCAGGCTATTGGTTTGGATAGGGCTGAGATGTATACGAAGATGCTTCTAAACATCATTGAGTACCCACCAGAGCCCTACGAAAACATTGTGATTGTTGTTGCTACTAGCGAAGGCTTATCTAGGTGGAGGATTGGCAGACATAGATGGGCAGAGATAACGCCTATGTGGAACATGGGTAGGAAAGGATTTGAGGAGCTCTACAACAGAATCCCAGGAATAAAGCCAAGCTTTGATGAGGTTTGGAGACTAACTGGTGGAAATCCTGATGCTCTTTCAAAGCTTTATCAAGCAGAGTGGGGTGCCAATAAGGTTGTTACTGGGCTTATTAAGTCAAAGCAATTGGTTCCCAGCTTTGTGGCTAGGTGGAGGAAGTGGTTAGAGCTAGCTGTTGAGGATCCAGACCATCTGTGGAGTCCTGACGCGCCTGAGGAACTAATTAATGAGCTTATATCCAGAAACCTCATAGTCTACGATCTTTATCCTAGGGAGCACAAGTTCTGGGTTGATGAACCTCCGCCTGAAGAAGACCTTGAGATTGGTGTGGGAAAATTTGTTGCTTGGCAAACGCCTCTACATAGAGAAGCTGTTAAGGCAGCACTACGTATCTAGCCCCTAGGTTCCTCCATCTTTGTTGTCTTAATCTTTAGTAGGTACTTGTACGCTGCATCAGCTGCTATTGCTCCTTCTGCAGCTGCTGTTATTATCTGCTCAAATCTATACGTGTACTTTCCTCCAGCAACATCTCCACAAGCAAATATTCCTGGTAGGTTTGTGCTCATATCAGGGTTTACAGCTATGTATCCCTCCTCATCAAGCTCTAGACCAATAGACTTTAGGAAATCTTTTGGCGGTTCAGACCCTATCTCTACGAATACCCCATCAACCTCTATAACCCTCTCCTCACCAGTAACAACATTCCTGACTCTAACACTAGTAACCTTCTCATCGCCTAGAACCTCAGTGACAATACTATTTAGGACAAGCTCTATCTTTGGATTACTCTTAACCTTCTCCACATATATTGAGAATGCTCTGAAACTATCCCTCCTATGTATTAAGTAGATCTTCCTAGCTATGCCCTGTTTTCCGGATCTTGAAATGCTTTGCTTAGAATACCTAGCTCAATTTTACTAACAATACCATTTACATAACTAATTATTGCCTCTACAAGCTTTAGAGCTTTAACCAAATCTCTATGCGACAAACTTTCTCTAGTTTTCATAAATCTGCTCTATTCCTTAACCTCCTTGGATTCATAAAGTATTGAGCATGTACAGGACTTGCGAGTTCAAGTGCTCTAGCTACTTGCACAAGACCCGATGGTGAACATGAAAGTTGCTGAGCTAGGAAGGTGGCGAAACGATGAAAATCCATTGGGCTAAAAGGTTTTTGCAATGCTACTCAACTAAGATAAGGATTTCTGCCAAGGTTTCTCGGGAAGCAAGCTCTGAAGCAATTCTAATTATGTTCTCTAGGAGCCTAAGCTCATCCAACCCCTTCTCACTAATCTTGCTAAGGCCATTCTCAAGAAGCTTGATAACTATTTGTGGCTTCCTCCAGTTCTCAATCTCGGTATCTACCCATATAGAGAACTTAACCAAGTAATCCTCAAACCTCCTAAGCCCTAAACCATTTAAGTAGCCATGGATAGTGATCAGGAGCCTAATAAAATTAATCAGTATCCCGGGCCTATAAGTTAGGAAAGCCATCGCCTCCGCATCATAGATATCACACAGTCTCTTAACACACATAGCGAGAGACGTTAAGGGAGTGAAGCCCGTTATAGATGCTAGTGTAGCGCTTGTTTGCGTAACGGTGTAAGGAGCTAAAGCCTTGGGGTATTGATGAGCAGAAGTAGTGAAGCTCAATTGACACACACTCAGCCATAATAATCGATATTCTCACCTTCTACAACCTCTTTAAGACATACTCCCTTAAAACATCTACAGGATTCTTACTCATTATATCTTCAAACGTTATGAGGTCCTTAGCCATTTTATCCATGTCTAGCTCAGCTATATTGGTGTAGCCATTCTCATCTCTATACACATAGTATGCCCTGA
>JAPWUB010000022.1 GCA_028275745.1 Desulfurococcales archaeon
GCCAAGAGCTTAGGCATGGAAAGGTTGGGGGATATAGAGGTGGGGTACAGCGCCGATATGGTAATACTCGATAAGAGCTTCAGAGTTATAAAAACAATTGTTAACGGAGAGATTGTTTACGAGAAATGAACTTCGTTACTAGGGTCTAGGTATTGACGCTCCTGGAATTGCTACAAAGTCTCTTAGTCTCCATGACAGCTCTGCTTTTCCTCTAGATGATATTGTTCCCCACTCAGTACCTATCTCCCAGTCTAGTAGGTAATAGTCTGAGATATTAAATGTTGCGTACTTTGCTGCTTCTCTGACGAAATCTATTGGGTTGTAGGCTACGTATCCACATACATGTTTCCAGTTCTTGGGTTTGAACGCTATGTACTGCCACCCACCCCATGTAACGCTATCCATTCTCCAAACCTCCCACTCAGCATCAACAACAGTTCCGTTAAGTGCTATTGGTATCCTTGTCTCACCAACTTTGTTCCCAGCAGGGTTAAGGTTGTTGCTGAATAGCCAGACCATTACCTCTAGATCACCACTACCTGGTGGTGTACCAGGAGACTTGGCGATGGGTTCTCGAACTATCCATGCATCAGCAGCTATATTCAAGTTCATATCTGGTGAGTACCTCTCCAAGCATATGTAGAAAGATACTATGAAGGGCTTTGCATCCCTTACCCTCATTGGGAATGGGACTCCATAGCCATTAGCGTAGCTCTTACCCCAAGGCTTCCTACCAATCATGATCTCTGGGTATCCATTAGTCCATGTCGAGGGATTCACATCCTCAACATCTATATATACTTCGATACCCCTAGAAAGAAGATCTATAACAACTCTTTGCACACCTTTATAGCTCTTAACATTCCACGGGTTAACCTCTACAAAAACCTCTGGAGCACCATCATCATTAAAGTCTGCAGAACTCCAGGGATTTGAAGGGTATTCAAGAGTCACTCTAGGCTTCAAAGCCACGGTAGTAGTTTGGGTACTAGGCTGCAAAGTCACGGTCTCAACCGCTGTTACGGTAGTAGTTTGGGTAACTGTAAGTGTTTTTACATTAGTTACAGTATTAAAAACTGTATATGAAATTGTAGTAGTAATGGTGGTGGTGCCAAGGTTTGATGATGTGTAGAGGTAACCTATGACAAAACCCACTAGAAGCATCGCTATAAGAATAGATAGATAAGCAGTTCTTCTTAAGTTCATCAGGGGCACAAGTCTTCACCTCATCCAAAATCATGCGTATATATTTATATGTCTTACTTTACATAAATATTACAACTTACATTCAATTACTGTACAAGCTATGATGGAGGCATATATACTTAAATATCTGTCCCATGCTACACGATATTCATGTAAAAAGGGTTTGAGGGGCTTAGGTTATGAGCTTAGATGTTAGTGCAATACTGAATAGAATCTATGAGAGTTTTCAATCCTTAAGAAAAGAGATCGATTGTGCTATTGCATGTATTAGTGGTGGTGTTGATAGTACTACCTCAGCTGTTGTAGCTAAGAAGGTTCTTAGTGATAAGCTGTATGGTGTTTTCATAGATACAGGGTTTATGAGGGCTGGCGAGGGTGTGAGGGTTAAGGAGGCTCTGAGGAGCTTGATTGATATAGAGATTTACGACTTCAGTGAGGAGTTCATATCTAGGGTTGAGGGTCTTGAGGATGCTGAGGAGAAGAGAAAGATGTTTAGAGACCTCTTCTACACGGCTGTTAAGAGGATTGCATCTGAGAAGGGTTGTAGTTGGGTTGTTCAGGGAACAATAAAGGCTGATATTGTTGAGACCGTTGGTGGTGTGAAGACACAGCATAATGTTTTGACCGAAGAGCTTTTGAAGAGGTATGGCATTAGGGTTATAGAGCCTTTAGCTGATCTCTACAAGCATGAGGTTAGAGCACTAGCTAAATACCTTGGCTTACCTAGCTGGCTTGTTAATAGGCAACCATTCCCAGGCCCAGGCTTGCTTGTCAGGGTTGTTGGTAGGGTCTACAGGGAGAAGCTAGAGCTTGTTAGAAGGCTTACCACAGTTGTTGAGGAGAAGCTTGGTGATAAGGGCTTTAGTCAGTGGTTCCCAGCTGTTTGGGAATATAATGTTGTTGCCTCTGGTGAGAGGGATGGGCTAGTGTATGAGGTGCATGGGGTTAGGGTCACAGGTGTTACTAGCGGCAAGCGCAACTATGGATATCCAGCAATAGTTAGGAAAGTTCCTGCAAATAAGGATATGTACAGCATCCATAGAGAATTTGATACTGTTACACATCCACATGTACTTGTAGAGGTTGAGCATAGAGGTACCGGAGAATTTGTTGTTGCTATAAGAGCAGTTATAACGCAGGACTTTATGACAGCTGAGGTAGGTAGGCTAAGCCCAGATGAGCTTAGGTCTTTAGCTAAGGAGATAATGGATCTAGAGCCTAAGGTTAAAATGGTGGTTTACGACGTGACTCCAAAGCCTCCAGCAACAATAGAGTATGAGTAAATGCTTAATTCATGTCATATCTCTGTCTTAACCCTCACAACCTTTTTCTGTGTAGCTATGAACCTTGCTTTTTTCCATAGCTCCTCAATGTTTCTAGCACCAACATATCCAAGACCTGCCTTAACAGCCTCTACAATTCTTGGTACAAGCACATATACTGAGCCTCTGTAGGGAACTAGACCCTCAATACCTTCCTCCACCTTCTTAGATACCCTCGCATACCTGTCTATAGCGTACCTTCTCTTCATAGCTCCTTCGCTAGCCATACCCCTGTAAGGCTTGTACTTAGCTCCACCTATAGATATTATGGGGGCAGAGGCTTCCTCAGTACCGGCAAGCATGTAGCCAAGCATAGCTACTGAAGCTCCTGCAGCTAATACCTTAACTATGTCTCCATACGCCCTAATACCTCCATCGGCTATCACAGGAACCCTAAGGTTTAGCTTATCTACAGCGTCCCTAACCAATGCAACGGCATAGAGTGTTGGAACGTAAACACCTGTCACGTCTGGTGTTGTGCATATGCTTCCACCGCCTAGACCAACCCTAAAGCCATCTACTCTCTCGATCCATGTAGCCACATCCTCAACAGCTTTATCACTAGCAATATTACCAGCAACAAAATCTGCTGAAACCTCCTTCACAAGATCTCTAGAAGCCTTGAGGACATCAACATTGTGAAAGTGGGCAACGTCAGAGACTAAGGCATCTACATATCTATCGAGCTTTAGTGCTCTAGCCTTGTCAAAGGGGGATATAGCCGCCGCTATAACAAGTCTTCCATCCTTATCAACAGCCGGCTGAGTCTCTGCAAGCACATCTTGATAGAATAGCGTACCTATATATCTACCTAGAGAATCAACAATTGCTAGGGTATCAATGCTTCCCTCCAGTAGAGCCTTCTTAGCATCCTGAACTTCACTAATCCTATAAGCCTTTCCAGGTCTAGGCTCAACAACTTCAAGACCCTCTAAACACCTGCTCTTCAAGTCAGCTATATGAATATATCCGATAGCTATGCCCTCGCTATCTACTACAGGTAAGTTCCTGACATTATTGCTATGCATGTACTCTAATACCCTGCCGCACGGCATTTCAGGCTCTACAAATACATGTCTAAGCCTTATGGGTGGATGCTCCTTCACCCTCCTAACAATCTCAACCTGCTTCTCAATCTCCATATTCCTATGCACAACGCCTATGCCCCCAAGAAGAGCCATTGCAACAGCCATATCAAACTCTGTCACCGTATCCATGGGCGACGCTGCTATGGGTATTAATAGCTCTACATCTCTACTAAACCTTGTCCTCAAATCAACTTTCCTAGGATCTATCTCTGCCAATCCTGGAGCTAGATACACATCATCAACAGATAAAGCCTTTACTGAGTCTAGGAGCTTCTCAACAAACACGTGCATCACCTAACAAAAGCTATGGGGCTTATAATCTTCCTCTCAATAACATCTATAACACCCTTAGGCGTGATCCTAACCTCTGGTATCACAGGTAGACCTAGTAGAGATATGTACATCAAGTTCATTGATGCCTCCCTAGAGTTGCCATCCATAAACACTTCCTCTAAACACTTAACTTCCTCATAGAGATCCTCAGCTCTCTTACTACTCATAAGCCCTGCTTCATCGAGTTTAACACTGCATATGAGCCTACCCTTATCTACAGCTACTATACCACCGCCAAGCTTTGCAAGCTCTTTAACAGCTAGAAGCATATCCTTAGCATTTCTACCAATAACAACAATGTTGTGAGTATCGTGAGAAATTGTCTGTGCAATAGCTCCAACCAACATGTTTACTCCTTTAGCAAATCCTTTACCTATATACCTCCCCCTATACCTATCAATAGACGCTACGTACATGACATCATCTGCTACTATAGGGACTCCATCAACAACATCTAGCGCTTCAATAACCTTTCTCGTAAGCGGAGTACCTCTAACAACTTCAGCAACAATAACACCAACCTCCCTAGCACTTTGAGGAACCTTCACAACAAGATCACGTTCACCAGTTATTGGTGGGATGTTTATGGGGCTTGGAGAAAAAGTCCTGGTCCATCTCAATCCATTGAATTCTATAAGCTCTTCACCATCTCTATATACTGGTATACCCTCAACGATTACTGTGTCTATATGGGCTTTCTCAACACTTCTAAGAATTATTATATCGGCAATTCTGCCAGGAGCAACGATACCCACGAGATTATCTAGTCTCAGATATGTTGCAGGATTTATGGTTACAAGCTTTAGAGCCTTGATAGGGTCTAAACCAAGCTCAATAAGAGTCTTCAATGCGTTATCCATATACCCCCTCTCAACAAGATCAATAACAGAGATATCGTCAGAAACAACCATAGTCCTAGACAAATCAATATTGCGCACAACAAGCTTAGGCAGAATCTTTTCAGCATCCCTCCATGCTGTGCCCAGCCTTAGCATAACCCACATTCCTCTCCTAAGCTTCTCTAAAACCTCCTCTACATCTGTTGACTCATGGCAAGAAGATATAGATGCAACTGCATAGGGGTTTAGAAGCATTTCATCGGATGTGGGTATATGCCCATAAATTGTCAGTCCCTTGCTAAGAGCTGTAAAGATCTTTTTAACAGCCTCTCTATCTCCATTAACAACTGATGTGAAGTCCATGAACTCTCCAAGGCTGTGGAAAAGCCCTGTCGACAAGAGTCTCTCAATATCATTACTATCTATCTTAGCTCCTGGATTATCTAGGTGGGGATCTGTTGGAGGAACACAGCAGGGTACCTGAACAAGCATCTTAAGGATCTGCCTAGAGGCTCTCTCAGCAAATCTGATAACATACTCTGCTCCACCAACATTAGCAACCTCATGAGGATCTACAACAGCTAGTGTAACACCATGTCTTAGTGCAAGTCTTGAGAACTCCTCTGGACTAAGCATAGATGACTCTACATGAACGTGAGCGTCTATGAAGCCTGGAGCAACGTAAAAACCTTTAGCATCTATAACAAGGGCATCACTACCAATATATATGTCATCCCTAGAGCTCTTAATCAACGCCGTAATAAAGCCTTTGTAAATAGCTATAGACACCCCTTCAACCAGAGCTCCTGTAACAACATCAGCAAGAGTAGCATTCCTAACTACAGCATCAGCCTTTGCAGCACCTCTAGAGGCCTGAATAAGGCTAGGCAAAAGCTCTAAATACTTCTCAACAGCCTTAATTGGGAAAGGCCTATAAAAAGTGGTTTTTTCTAACGCCATTTGTGATAACAACTGTTGTGTAGGGATTATAAGCGCTTTCTACATTGCTTATGATAAAATTTACACAAATGATTCAACAATCAAGGAGTTCCTACAAGCTCTTAAACACTAACTCATATTCTTCTGTGTACATCAGTAGGTGCAACACATTGATTAGAGAAGTGTTTGTCGTAGTGCTAATTCTGCTTATCCTCTCTTCACCAGTAATAACAGCCAGTAGTAGTGAAAGGAGTGTGTATGTTGATGAGCGTGGTCAGGTTCTGTCACCAAACGTTGTGTCTCTAGTGCTAAACCTTTCAAAAGCCTCTCTTGCACTACCTAGCGTAGAAAGCTATAGAGGTTTTGCATCCAAGTTCTACTCTAAGGATTCCTGCCGTTACATACTATCCATGGAGGCATTTGATCCTGATGCTGTGTTCATAGCAATTAACCTTACACGTACTGAAGTTTATGATATGGAGACAGGCAAGGTCTACGGTTTGTGGTTTGTTCAAGCATTTGACCCCGTGTCTGGAGCTCTAGTAAAAATCTTTCTTAATGGAAGCTACCCCGTAGTCTACCGCTCAAGGCTTAGCAGCGACTATAGCGGTTTTGCTAGGATACTCTACGTGAAGGTAGATGGAGAAGCTTTTGCTAAAGGATCTATAATAGCTGTTAAGTGGTGGTATAGATGGGACAGTCAGTGGATTGTTGAAGGTGAGAAGTATTATATACCAGGCCGCTGCCCCACATGCACAATTAACTGGGCTAGTATCTCCTGTCCTCTACCACAAGACTCAATAAATACTCTACTAATGAAAGTCCCTATAGTTCAGGTAACCACAGCAACTACATCGTTAAATGCCTTGGCCCCAGCAACCATTACAACTACAGTTACAGAAACAATGAGCATCGTAACCACCGTTACGCAGCTCCTCACTCCACACAGCATTGTTATACCGAGAAACGTAACGACAACAGTTATCGTTACTAAGACCTTGGTGAAGGAGTCCACAGTTACGGTAACCTCAACAGCTACATCAATTAAAGAAGATACTTTCACCATTATCAATGGCTGTACAGGGTACACATCAACAGTTACTGTAACTCACGTCAAAGAAGTGCCAACAACTATTACCAGCATTGTGAAGAGCGCTGATATTATAACAGTCGTTGTTGTCGGGCTTTTGCTAATGATTTTAGGGCTGGTGCTAGGGATAGCTATTAGGAGAGCTGGTTGGTATCGATGAGGTGTTCAGATTAGATAAGCATATTTACTTCCTTATCACTGTACATGTATCAGAATGCGGGTGGTGGAGTTTGTGGCCGTGGATCATAGCACTTATAGTAATCCTACTATTTGCCATTCCTCTTCTAGCCTCAGCTATCAAGATTGTTAAGGAGTATGAGAGGGTAATAGTTTTCAGGCTTGGGAAGCTCAAGGGCGCTAAGGGCCCTGGACCCGTTATTGTGATTCCTTTCATTGATAGTGTTACTAAGGTTGATTTAAGGGTTGTAACAGTTGATGTTCCTAAGCAAGAGATCCTCACAAGAGATAATGTTAGTGTTACTGTCGATGCTGTTGTATACTACCGCGTTATAGACCCTATAGCAGCGGTTACAAGGGTTGCTAACTACCACTATGCAGTTAGTCTACTAGCCCAAACGCTTCTTAGGGATGTTGTAGGGCAGAGCGATCTTGATGACCTTCTTCAGAGAAGGGATGAGATAAATAAGAGGTTGTCTAGCCTTCTAGACGAGATGACGCTGCCGTGGGGTGTTAAAATAGTTGCTGTAACCATTAAGTCTGTTGAGTTGCCTGAGGAGATGAAGAGGGCTATGGCTAAGCAGGCAGAGGCTGAGAGGTGGAGGAGAGCAAGGATTATAGAGGCTGAGGGCGAGAAACAAGCATCGATGATACTTGCAGAAGCTGCAAAGCTCTATGAAGCTCACCCAGTTGCCCTGAGGCTCAGAGAGTTGCAGACTCTTGTAGAGGTTGCTAGAGAGAAGTCACTTATTGTTGTTACTGAGACTGGTGGAAGGTTTGTAGGGGAAATCGTAGCTACTGAGAGAGCTGTTAGAGAGTATGAGAAGAGGTCTGGCGGTCAAGGGACATAAAGCAATGTTGAGAAGAAGAGCAGTAGTTTTTCTCCTCATAATTGTGCTTATGGTAGGGGCAGAGATATTTACTGCTCTTGCTCAACAGCCACAGCCAAGCAAGGTTATAGTCTCCCATGGGGTAGTGCTCGAGATAGCTGCACCATGGGACACCATAGACTCTGGAGTTGCAGAATGCGTTGTTGATGCTGTTAGGTTTGCTGAGAATAATGGCTATGCATTGATTCTGAAGGTGGACTCCTATGGGGGCTACCTAGACGCAGCATTTTCAATAGGCGACACTCTCTATAATGCTAGGGTGCCTGTTATAGCCTATGTTGAGAATAAAGGGCTTAGCGCAGCCACATTAATTATTCTGCCTGCTGACGTCATAGCGGTTAAGAAGGGTGCTGTAATAGGTGCTATGAAGCCTGTCATGATAAACCCTGCTACTGGTGAGGTAACATTTATTAATGAGTCTAAGGTTGTTGAGCCTATTGTTAGTAAAGCTAGGGTGTACGCTGAGAGGAGAGGTAGGAACACAACACTTGTTGCAGAATTTGTTTATAAGGCAAGGACTGTAACATCCTCTGAAGCTGTTAGACTTGGTGTAGCAGATTATGAGGTTCAGAGCCTTGATGAGTTGCTTGATAGGGTTAGGGGTTTAGATGTTGAGAGAGGAGGCAGTGTATACAGATTGAATATAACAAGCGTTGAGATGTTTACATGTAGTTTGAGGTCTAGGTTCTTATCCCTACTATCAAACTCCTACTTATCAAACATACTGCTAAGCATAGGCGTACTAGCAGCAATATTTGCATTAGCAGCAGGCAAGCTGGTGGCATTGCCACTCGCACTTACACTAATATTTCTAGGGCTCATCGGTGGAGGGCTAAACCCAAACATAGTATCACTCATTCTCATAGTTCTGGGGGCAACACTACTAGCTGTAGAGCTATTTGTAGTGCCGGGCTTCGGTGTGTTGGGGGTATCAGGAGTAGTAATGATAGTTCTAGGCTTTGCACTACTACCTATGTATATACCTGCCGGAGCTTTCCCACCAGAAGAGTACATAACAATACTAAGAGCATTCATATTCGGAGTAGCAATAGTTCTCGGAACATTCTTCGGCATAGTACTGCTAAAAACGGTTCAGACATTGAAGCAGAAACCAATATCATTTACACCAGAGGGCAAGACAGGGGTAGCAGTTGATGAGATTAAGCCGGGATCAATAGGCTTTGTGAAGATTGAGGGAGAGTACTGGAGAGCAACAGCAGATACAGAGATAAAGCCTGGAGAAGAAGTAGTTATAGTCAGGATAAGGGAAGACGGCGTTCTAATAGTTAAGAAGAAGGAGTAGACATAAACACAGCACATCCTTATCCACAATCCCACTACATACCTACACATACATAACTTCAACACCAAGCTTCTGCGCTATATCAAACTGCCTCTTATCTGAAGTTACCAGCATAGCCTTCTTTGCCATAGCCTGAGCTATGAATAGAGCATCATACACAGCTATATTGTTTTCAAGAGCTATCATAAATGCTTGAACAATGTACTGATCCTGAGGCTCAACCTTAAGAACCTTTCTCCTCAGATCTAAAAGATGATTCAGTAATCTTACTGCGCTCTCTACACTAAGATCACGAAAAAGTGTGGTTCTCCTCCAAATAGCGTTCGCCACTTCCTTCACAGCTAAATCAAGGGTATAGGGCCTTTCAATGAGGGTCTTTTCTACATTCCTCCAACCCTCTTCCTTCAAGATAAACTTTGCTATAGCGGAGGAGTCAATGACTTTCTCTGTCAATTCTAATCCACCTAGCTACAGTACCGCTAGGAAGCTCAGGAAGATCCTTCAAATCCTCCTCAATCTTTCTAAGCAACTCCTCAACCTCATAACGAGACACAGTCTCCTCAATATATCTACGAATCAACTCACTCCAGTTCACCTCTCTCACCCTCTGCATTCTCTCCTTCAACTCCTTCGGTATCCTAATACATATGACAGCAGATGCCATATTCTCACCGTATATAGAGACATGTATTACAAGGCATATAAACGCATATAGTATTATTGAAATGTTCTACATAATGTTTAATAACTACGTTTTAGTGCAATACCGTATTGGATGAATTGATTGGGTGATGATATTGACACTAATTAATTATGCTAGGGTTCGTGAGTTAGGTGAGGTGTTTAGGTATTTGGGTAAGGAGAAGGTGTTGTTGTTTGAGGATATAGATCCTCAGTACAGGGCTATCAAAGCTTTAACGAATGCCTGTGGCGATGATGCTCAGCTTCTTGTTGTCCTCAATGCATTGATTAGCTATAGGCTTGTCATGACTGGTGAGGAGTACTGGGATACGTTCTCAAGGTACTTCTCCTCAAGATGCAGTGAGATACGCTTTGAGGAGCTCGTCAATGTTTTTAAGGACTTTATTCAGAGGTTTAATAGGGTTTTAGCTAGCCAGAAGGTTTCTAGGGTTGAGAAAGCCATTAAGTGCAGGAAGCTTGCTGAAGTCGTCTATAAGGAACTTTTGGGGAGTGCTTGGAGAGCTATAGCATCTTGCCTTGGTTCAGAGCCCGAGGGTAAAACCATTGTTTTTGCTGTTAAGATGCTTTACTACGCTAGGAAAGCTCTTGGCAGAGCTGATGAGGTTCCTATGGAGATCCCCATACCTGTTGATGGAAGGATCGCTCTCATCACATACTACTCAGGAGCCTTAGAAGTTTCTGCTCCTAGAATCAATAGAGAGTTCTTGATGATGTACTCAGATGCTATAAGAAGTATTTGGAGTGAGGTTGGCAAATACTCCAATATCTCTCCACTAAACCTAGACTCTGTGGTGTGGTTCTTCGGCAAGTACACAAGCGTTGGGAGTAGGATGAGAATAGTTGAGGAGGCTTATAAGGAGCTCAAAAACATTATGGCATTGAATGATGTTGAGCTTATCGTTAATAACCTCTTCTATAGGCTGCCTCCATAACCCTTCTAGATATCGACAACGAATGTTATGTACCAGTTCTCACCTTCTCTCCAAATCTTCATCTCGTGGTAGGTAACAGCCTTAACAACAGTTCTAGGCTCATGCTTTCCATGCTGAAACTCCTCACCTTCAGCAACACCATCAACACACACCTGCTTCTCACCATTAACAACCTCCTCATAAATCCTACTAACCTTGAACCTTCCGAAAACAAGATTCCTACTGTCATGGTAGTAGAGAAGCTCTTCAAGCCACCTATACAAAGCATTCTCAAGATCATAGCCACACACATGAATAGCTACGCTAATCCTAGGCTCAACCTTGCTAGTATCAGTAATAACCTCAAACATACCCTTAGCAGCATACTCAAACGCTTCCTCCAAGCTCTTACCCCAAGCCTTTATCAAAACATCAGCAGTATGACCAAGGTGCTCAAAACCCATTTGCATCGCCACCAAGCAATCTATGTAGTTATAGCTATAAGAATTTAAACGTTTCTATAACCACTCTGCATAGCTACTTTCTCTTTATCTTCCCAATAACCTTAACTATACCGGTGTGGCTTTAGTTTTCGTGTTGTTACTGTGAACCTCTTGCACCAATTAACAATTGTAATTATACATAGTAATATCTATACCGGTAACTCCAGTAATTATTGATGCTATCAACGCTTTCGAAAATTCAATTTACAGGTATGGTCTGTTATGCATTCAAGATTGAAATAAACCCTCTGAACCTATTACTCTTCATGTTACCCTCTATATCAATATAGGCATAAGTATCGCTAACAGTGAAGTTGATGGCTCACGCTATAAATGAGCCAAACTAGTATCCTTGACTAAGTTGTAGGGTTTTCATAACCTTTGTGATGTGGGGTAAGGAATGCTTGAAACGTAGGCTGTAAAAAGGATGAGCAGAGCTAAAACCTTGCTAACAGAAATCCTTGTACTACGAATACTACACATATAAACCATTAGCACTGTTTAATTGAAGGGTGGTAAAGAGATTGATTAAAATGCTGTTTAGCTGAAGTGTTTAGCCATTTCTTCGTTTCCAGGCATTTTCAGCAGTGCATCTATAACCTCGTTTACTTGCTGAATGCTCTTTGTTCTTACATCTACTATTAGCCAGTTGAATAAGTGGTCTCTTCCACCTTCTAGAAATGCTTGTATAGCCCACTCAGCCCTCATAAGCCTTGGCAGCATGACGTAGTTCATGATTTTCTTTGGTAGTGGAGTAACAGGTTTTCTGTGAACTCCTTTTCCATCAACTCTAGCTGGTATCTCAACAGCTACATCATCTGGTATTCCAGGTAATACCCCATTGTTGGGTATGTTTACCTGTATTGGTGCTGGTATAGAGACTCCTGGTATTGGTGTTGGCAGTGGATACACCTCCTTGGGCCTGTCATTAACTATAGCATCTATTATCTCAACAAGTTGCTCTCCACTTGGTCTTGGAGGGTATCTCTGTGTTAAAGGTGTTGAGAAGTCGTATGTTGCTCTCTCAAGCTCCTCCAAGCTTCTCCTAAGTGCTGTAACATACCATGCCCAGCCAATCTCTGAATCAGGTCCTCCGAATGGTCCGTACCAGTACTGCTTTGTCTTTAGATCCCAGTGATACTTCCATGTACCACCCCTCACAGTATCTCCTATAGGCATGAGTCCGTAGGTCTTGTACATATCTATAGCGGCTGGAGATAATTCAATATCGAATGGGTTCCATGTATACTCTCTCCAAACATCCCAGTATTTCATAGCATCCTCCTTAACCCACTCATCAATATACTTGTAGGCATCCTCGCCTTTGTACCTAAACCTTGTAAGCCATATAACATGGTTGAATCCACTCATCTCTACCTCAAGATCTTTAAAGTCTACTAAGCTAAGGATGGTCTTGAAGCATTCAGGGTTGTGAGCAGCGCAAAGAGCTGTTATATCCTTTCTCAGCCTCTCCTTGGCAAGCCTCATACCAAGTACTTCAACAGCCTTGACAAACCCTAGGTGACCGTGGCACAAGCCAATGAACTTAACCTTAGTCTTCCTAGTAACAAGCGTTGTTAGCTCGAAGACCGGGTTAGCAACGTTTATGAACCATGCGTTTGGTGCTAGCTCCTCAACATCTCTAGCCATTTCAAGCACTAGCTTAAACTGGTAGTAGCCCCAGATCGTGTGGTAGTCACTTACATAGTTCCACTCAACACTGTTTATACCTCTGTAGTACCCATACCTCTCAGAAATCTCCCTCATCCTCTCATAGTAGCTGTGACCCTTAGCCATAGCGGAGTTTATAACAAAATCAGCATCCTTAATAGCCTCCCTCCTATCAAGAGTCTTAAAAACCCTTACATCATCCCTCTTCAACTCCTCAGCATACCTCTTAGCAAATGTGTAGATAAGGTTAAGCCTCCTCTCATCAATATCCATAAGCCATATATCAAGATTCCTAAGATCCTTATTAATTAAGAGATCTATAACTGTTCTGCTAGACCAGACCGCGCTACCAGCACCAATGAATGCAATCTTTAAACGCTCCATCAACACACCAGCTAGACAAAACCTTTTGCGAGCTACTTAAATTTTAAACATTTAATTAAATCCTTAAGTTTCTGTACAAGATTTAAATTTTGTGAGGGAGGTACACACTTGAGTAAAGCTCTTAGAAATGTTGAGAGAAGAGCCTTTGACTTGATGGCAGCGGCTTTTGTAAGGATTGTGCCTGTCTCTGTGTGGGTCTTTGAGGATGGTAAGGAGGTTAGGCTGCCATTTGTTATTGAAACATCTCCTGACGAGCTCTACAGGTTCTCTACAAGGGTTAGTGTTCCCAGGGCTATGGGTAGTGGGTTGAGATGGTTCTTGAAGCTAGTGTCTTCAGGTAATGGTAGGGTTATAGTTGATGGTGTAACCATTGGTGGTTATGATGAGGGTCACACATACTTCCCTATAGATAGCGGAGAACATGTTGTTGAGGTTGTTCTGAGCCCAAGATCAATGTTTGGGTTTCACAGATGGTCTCTATCGTTTGAGAATGCATATCTAGTTGAGATGCTTTGGGATGCTATCAAGCTTGGTTTAAGAATACTAGCACTAGTTGACTTTGCTGAGAAGCTTCCTAGAGACGATACTCTGAGAAGGGATTTGGAGAAGCTTCTTGAAGCCATAGCTACAGAGATTTGGGTTTCTCCAAGTGTTTGGCAGATAGCTGTAGCAATGTCGTTCCTTTATGAAGGCCCTATGGCACTACTTATCCAGAGAGGTGATTTGAGGAGGCCTTATGGAGACTATGTCTACCTCTCAGGGGTTTACGGCGTAGGGGTCTTGAAGGGGTTGTTAAGGGAGCCTGAAGCCAGTTACACACCTATTGAGAGAGTTGCACAAGTTGTTGCAAGGGTTGGTAGGGTTCTTAGTGATGGGCTTGAGGAGCTTAGGAAGAGGTATGGTAAGGAGGGAACAATATACGCTACTGGCCATGCCCACATCGATGCTGCTTGGCTTTGGCCAAGAGCTGAAACTGTTGAGAAGGTTTTGAGGACATTCTCAACAGTTACTAGCTTAGCTAAGGAGTATAGCTTTGTCTATGTTCAGAGCTCTGCTCAGTACTATGAGTGGGTTGAGGAGAGGGATAAGAAGCTGTTTGAAGAGATAAGGAGACTTGTTAACGATGGTAAGTGGATTATTGTTGGGGGCATGTGGATAGAGAGCGATACACAGCTAATAGATGGAGAGTCCCTGGCTAGGCAATTCCTCTATGGGCAGAGGTACTTCATGAAGAGGTTCGGTAGGTTAGCTAGGATTGGCTGGATACCAGATAGCTTCGGCTTCTCAGGAAACCTCCCACAAATAATGGTTAAAAGCGGTATAGAGGTTTTCGTAACGCACAAGGTTATGTGGAACGACACAAACGAGTTCCCGTACCATGCATTCATTTGGAGAGGTATCGATGGTACTGAGATACCGGTGCAGATACTTATAACAAGCTATGGCGAGACGATGACTCCTAGCTCAGTTGATAGATACTGGAAGCTGTACAAGCAGAAGGATGTAGCACCCTTCATCATCTACAGCTATGGCTATAGCAATGGTGGTGGAGGCCCAACAAGGGAAATGCTGGAGTACATAGAGTTGAACAACTTGTTGCCCAGAGTTCCAGAGGTTAGGAACCTGAATGAGGCTGAGTACATAGAGAAGCTGAGGAAAGCTTCAAAATCATTACCTGTATGGAGTGGAGAGCTCTATGTAGAGATCCATAGAGGGACGTACACAACGAACATAGCTGTTAAGAACGCTATGGCAGAGGCTGAGAAGAGCATTACTGAAGCAGAGACGTTAGCAACTATAGTTAGTATTGTAGGTGGTTACAGGGTTGATAAGGAGAGGCTTGATAGGCTTTGGAAGCTTCTACTCTTCAACCAGTTCCACGACATCATACCGGGCTCATCAATAAAGGAGGTCTACGACGATGCATTGAAGGATCTTAATCTAGTTATTGAGGAGTCCAGGAAGATAGTGCTGGAAGCAGTGAAGAGCCTTACCGTAAAGAGCAGTGGTAAAAGTCTTGTACTAGTAAGTACGCTTCCATGGAGCTTCAGAACAGTTGTAGAGATACCCAAAGAGTTTGGAGCTCCAGCTAATGTGGAATGTCAGGAGGCTGGAGACAAGCTCTACATCTATGTTGAAACGCCTTCAGCTGGAGTTAAGGGGTTTGCCCTAGGCTCTACGATGTGTAGTGCTGGGAAAGGTGTTGAGGTTGTAGAGGTTAGTGATGGTATTGAGCTTAGGAACGGTATCGTAAGTGTAAAGGTTGATGTGAACGGTGATATAGCTTCTCTGAGGCTTGCAGACGGTACAGAGATTCTTCGTGAACCAGCAAAACTCGTTGCACATATAGATAAGCCTGGAATCTTCGATGCTTGGGATGTGACAGATGAGTTCCTGAGGCAGGGAGTAGAGCTAAAGCTTCTTGAGAAGCCCAGGGTAGTTATTGAAGGTCCTCTAGTATCCTGTGTAGAGGTGGTTAAAGGGTTTGAGGAGTCCAAGACTATTCAGAGGATATGCCTATACAAAGACTCTACACTTGTAGAGATCAGGGCAAAGCTTGTTTGGAGGAATAAGGGGGCTCTCCTGAAGCACTGGTTCAAGACAGCAATAAGTGCTGAGAAGGCATGGTTTGACACACCCTTTGGCGCTATTGAGAGGTCTACTAAGATGGAGACGAGTTGGGAGAAGGCAAGATTCGAAGTACCAGCGGTTAGATGGGCAGATATATCAGATAATGAGAAGGGCTTAGCAATAATAGCTCCATCAAGACACGGATACTCAGTTAAGGGAAGAGACATTGGTTTAAGCCTTATCAGGTCACCAACATTCCCCAACCCATGGAGCGATATTGGAGAGTTCGATGTTGTTTACTACCTCTATCCACACAAAGGAGATTATCAGAAGGCTGAGGTTCCAAGGATAGCTAGGGAAGCTGTGTATAAGCCACTAGCGCTAGTTGTTGATGGAGTTGTAGAGAACGTTTCTGCACTATTTATAGAACCTCCAAGAGCAGTGGTAACAGCGTTCAAGCATTCAGAGGATGGTAAGGGATACATTATAAGGCTTTACAACCCATACAAAGAACCTGTCAGCATCTCTATTAAGCTAGGCTTCAAGGCTAGAAGAGTCATCGAGACAGACATTATAGAGCTTGTAGAGGGTGCAGAGATAGCGAGAGACACAGCAAGCTTTAGCCTCGAGATCAAGCCATTCGAGATCAAGACCCTACTGCTAGAGGTATGAAGCAGAGTAAAGCACTTTACTCCCTCAACAAAAACCTTTTTTAGGGACACGGAATTGAATGAGATTCTCTGCGACGATTACGTTAAGACCCATCCGTATAGGTACTGTAGGGATATATGTGCTGAGAGAAGCTTTGATAAGGCATCCTTCGATATGTGCGTTGAGGAGTGTGTTAAGAGAGTTGAGAGGGAGTGCTAGTAGGTTTTGGGAAGGTGATGAGCTTAACGGAGCTGATCTTGTGATATGGAGCTGGTGAGCTGATAAACATTTTACACCTCTTGAACTACACAATGCAGGGGCTGTATTCTGTGAGCAACGTTAAGGGGTTTCACAGATCGATAACCGATAATGTTTTGTGCAGTATTTGTAGAGGCATAGGTACGTATCTTGGTGTAGACATGAGCACTGTGTGCTCGCCATGGATATTACCAGGGCTTCTAAATCCATTGGTTAGTGCAACGCTCTACATGGTTGCTCACTTAATGCTACTTGAAGAACCGAAGCAGCGTTTTTGTAGGGCTCCTACTCCTCATTGAGTCGAGAGAGGCTGTCACACAGTAATGCCTTCACGCGATGTTCACAAGTTCTGTGCATCAGTCTTTGGATTACCGAGTAGCGTCTCACTTTACGTAGATAACCTGATAGATAGCGGTAACTGTTTTGTGCATGACATTGGCTTAGAGGACACAGTAATTGTTTCTCGTGGTGGAGAGGAGGCTAAGCCGATGTTAGGAATACATGCACTAGTGTACTGTCTTTACCGAGATGGGGCGGGTGAAGAACATCTAAAGGCATCAATAATCCACATATTGTTAGATTGCG
>JAPWUB010000119.1 GCA_028275745.1 Desulfurococcales archaeon
CACCAATGCTGCAAAGTTCGTATACCTCCTCTTTTTCTGGTGCTGGTTCTGCTAGTGTTGGTGGTGCAAATACTGTTATACCTACACCCTCTGTTATTGTGAAGCTCGCTTCTGCTATGTATATTGGTGCTCCCCTAACCTTCCTAATCTCTAGAGCACGCGTTAAGAAGCCGTCCTCAATCCTATGCTTGAGTATTAGTATCCCGTCAACCACAAACTCTATTGATCCTAGACCAAGCTTTTCTTCACCGAATGGAAGCTCGGCAATGAGTATTATTAGCCCGTTTAAAGCTTTTTGCAGTTGGTAGAAGTAGTTTAGTAGCCATGCCCTCTTCTCAGCAGCATCCCTAATAGGCTCTAGTAAAACGGTTGCAGAGTCTATTACTAGTATGTCGCAGCCTTCAGAAATAAGCTTCGTTATCTCCTCAGCAACAGCCTCCACATCAAATACCAGTGGCAACTTTATATATCTGAACAGACCCTTTAACTCTAGGGATTCTAGATCCATTCCAAGCCTCTTCATATACATGTAGAACTTTTCCTTATCCTCGTAAAACGATATATACAGGCATCTCTTCCCCTTCAAAGCATTTGCATAGCAAATTGTTGTAGCAAGTGTTGTCTTTCCAGCACCTGGGTGACCAGCTATGAGAAGTGCGTAAGGAGATGTGATTTCGCCGAGAAGTTTATCTAAACCCTCAATACCGGTAACAAACTTCTTAGCAGTGCTCAAGACATTCACCATAGTATTATGCAAATATCTTTTGAGTTTCCCTACCTTTACAACACTTAAAAACATTCCGTAAAGAGCGAAATATAACTTTATATTGCCATAAAATATTTATTTCAGCGGCATTTTACTAACCATGGTGTGAAGAGGCGGCTGTAACTTGTATAATGAAGAGTATGTGATGCTGTCTGGTGAGCTCTTCAGCTCATTATTTCCTCTTGGTGTGCCGAGGAGCTCGTTTATTGTTGTTTGCGGTGATGAGGGTTCTGGGAAGAGTCTTTTCCTAGTTGCTATGGTGAAGAGCCTACTTCTTTCTGGTGAGCCTGTACTATATGTTTCTGTAGATGATGACCCTGCTACAGTTGCTCACCAATTCTCTTCACTGGGTGTGAATGTTCTTGAGTTTGTTAAGAGGGGCACGTTCTTTATTGTTGATGGTTTTAGCTATAGGGTTAGGGAGGAGAAGAGACGGAGAATGCATGTATCTGTTATTGGGCATATAGAGCCTCAAAACATTAGAATGGCGATCGATTTACTGCTGAAGATTCTTGAGGAGAATGGGTTTAATGGTAGAGGAGCTCTTGTGATAGACTCTCTCAATGAGTTCCTAAGCTATAACACTGTTGATGAGGTTGTTGAGGGGGTCAAGGATCTGAGAGCCAATGTCTCTAAGGCTAGGGCTGTGCTAGTAATAGCATCTCTTCATACAACAACTCCTCAGGCAAAGGATCTCCTACAGAGTATTAGCCATTTTGTCGACGGTGTTATATACATGGAGAGGAGAGTTGAGGGTGAGAAACCTGTTTTCAGAGTCTTTGTGAGGAGGTTGAAGGGTGCTGTACATAACCTTAAATGGGTTGAGTTCTACTTAGGTGAGGATAAAGAGCTGAGAATTGCTAGGGGTTGAACACTATGTGCAGATTAATGCTGTTTGGGGGTTCACCTGATAAGCAGTTACTTAGGTTAGCGCTCAAGAGCTTTAGGCTATCAGCGCAATTTGATGTTGTTCTCGATAGTTTTAGGCGTGGTAGGAGGAGTCATAACCATGGCTGGGGAGCCACAGTTGTTGCTATGAAGTTTGGCGAATTGATGATATCGTACTTTAGAACCTCCTTACCTATTCTAGAGGAAGACTTCAAGGCTTTTGCAAGGTCCATTCCCAGAGACGCTCAATGGCTATACCTGCTTCTCCACGCCAGACTTGCATCGCAGAATCAGCCCATAGATGCTTTAAACAGTCATCCAATCCATGTTAGCAGACCTGGTGCATACAGCCTTTGGTTAGCGCATAATGGTACTGTGGATAAGAGGGTTCTAGCTGAGAAACTTGGTTTAACACACCTGCTTGAGAAGTTCACCGACACATACTTTATCGCGCAATGGATTGCTAGAAATGTTGAAGGTGCTGAGCCCAAGGCATTTCTAGAGTCGCTGAAAAGCCTTGCTGAACTAGGGGTTGTTGAGTCAGCACTTAATGTTGCTGGTATTGTACTTAGTGAAGGTGGTGGCAGGGTATTTGCATTTGCACTCAACTACGTTTCTAAGGGTGGTCAGGAGCTTGAGGAGTACTACAGGCTCCACTTACTGAAAAGCAGTTCAAGCATTGTCATCGGCTCTTCAACTATATTTAGGTACCTCAATAACTTTATTAATGTGGGTGGAGAGGGTCTTAGAAATGGTGAGGCTGTGGTTGTTGAGGTGAAGAATGGTTCTCTCAGCTTTGAGAGACTTTCTATCCTGTAGTCTCTAGACATATGCATGTGTTGGCTAGTGGTATAGGTAGAGGAGGAGCAGTGAAATCAGGAATAGCACTACCCACGCAACTATTCTCCCCCTAAGCAC
>JAPWUB010000002.1 GCA_028275745.1 Desulfurococcales archaeon
TCAACAACATCATTAATAATGCCGCGCTCATCATACTTTTTGAGCCACTCCTTAACCGTACCAAGCTTGATATATTGCTTTATTAGTTCTACTTGTTGAATTTTGTGTATAACCTTAAGCTGATTGGAGTAAAGCTTCTCGAAGTAATTGTATAGCTGTGTTCCTCTGAATCTGTCTAGCACTTCCTCCTTAGAAATAGGTCTGTCCAATACACCGAAGTTTGGAATTATTTGCCCTGATAAAATCTTCATGGCCGTAGTTTTTCCAGCTCCATTAGGCCCTAATACACCTACAATTCTATCCTTTACAGGTGTTGGAAGACCATACAACTTAAATGCATTTAAACCAAATCTATGAACAAGCTTCTCCTCAATTTCAGCAGGTAAATTAACTATGCGAATTGCTCCATAAGGGCACTTCTTTACACAGATGCCGCAAGCAATACACTTATCCTCATAAATAATTGGCTTACCCTGCTTCTCTTTACTCAACTCTATTGCTTTATATGGCTTGGTCTTATTTACTGGGCAAAAACGTATACAGGGAATACCACATTTATCTGGATTGCAAAGCTCATAATCTATTACAGCAACCCTTGACATTAAATCACCCTTACAGACAAAAAACATTATTGTATTTATTCCATCTCCAGCCTTTAATTGCTTATACTCAGCACCCTACTATCCTCATAAAAATTTCCTTATTATTCTACTATTTTTACCACTCTTCTTCCCATTCCTCCTCTTCTTCCCACCATTCTTCTTCCTCTTCCTCTTCCCACTCCTCCTCGAAGTACATATTCATCAATCCTCATTCCTGCAATCGTACCCTCACATATCTCGGTTAAAGAATAACTATAAAAACTCAACGTATCATTAAAGAAACGAATACCATATACTCCATTTCTTTTACTTTAAACTAATTTAGATAATATCTGAGAAGCAATAAATGAGCTCTGCTAGCCCTACTTAGATAAGAAGATATCGCTTGTGCCGCTAATTCCAATAGCTGTAATATCGTCACACTCTACAATTGCGTGATGTATCCTCCTTAGAACTTCACATACATGAACATATTTATTTAATGATTGGAGTTGCATAAAGTTACATTCATGAGATTTTGCTAAATCTATTAAGTATTCTACGTACTTTTGCAAATCCCTTCCATGCATGTTTCCATGGATTAATATTACTGTGTATCCCTCAGTACCTGCTTTATCGCAAGCCATCATCAATTCATTTATAATTGTTTTTATCTGTCTTTCACCCAAAAGCCTGACAAGAACCTCATAAGCCTTTACCTTTGCTATATTGCGTCCAGTTCTGAAGGCTTCAAACGCTTTAATTCCGCTAATGATAATGCTTTGTAGTGGAAGCCTTATGCAAGGCTTTAGTGTTATACACTCACTTTCATATATGAGTGATGTACATATGCTTTCGGGATTCTTTACGTCTCTGCACAACATCATTACTATAACCATTGCTTCAACGCCGCAATTAATACTCTAACCGCCGTGCGATATGGGCACAAATGTTATTTCATCCTTGTTTTCCACAATGACATTATTATATGGATCCTCGTACACGTTTACATCAATTCCATTGATTAGTAATAGCACTTCGGCTAAAACATGCCCATCACTATCTATTATCCTGCTTAATGCTGGATAAATCTTGGTGATGTGAATTAGAAACATTTTTAGTTGTAGTGGTGAAGATATCTCTACCTCAACCATCGAAGTTCCAATCAGGTTCTTTAGATGACCCAAAAATATAAGCTTAACCATAGCGTCCGCGCCACATACTAATTGGAAACATGTAATTCACTTTATAGCTTTTGAAATTTAAATAAAATGAAGAATTCTCAAAACTGTACTTAAAGTTGCCTAGGACTGTTGCGTCTGCTGAGCAACTTCTTTTTGCTTCTTCTCCAGCTTTATTAAGTGAGTAATATAGCCTGCAATTTGATTTCTTAATTTCTTTGAAGGAGTCATTAAGTACTTCTTTAGAACCTCCTTATTATGATAGAAGTCTTCTGTAAATTCATTTGGGTATAGCTGTAAAAGCTTCCTTGCAGTTCTTTTAACAAGGCTTGGCCTAACCTTTCCCATCGAGTTAACACCATTGTTACATTACTTGCTTCTTACACGACATGTAGAGGACAGCATATTTCATTTCTTGTATAAGGCATTATAAGTCTTGCTAAAACTTTAGTTTTACACTATTGTGAAGCGGATCTTAAGGTTTTTGCATTAAAGCTTATATAGAACCGGTTTTATATACTAGCTCAGAGGTGTAATACCTATGGCTACACCTGCGGTCTATGAACCTACTGGTATACCTGTAATAATACTGAAGGAAGGAACCTCAAGAACTGCTGGCAAGGATGCGCTGAGAGCTAACATCATGGCAGCTCTAACAATAGCAGAAATGTTAAAGACTACCTATGGACCAAGAGGAATGGATAAGATGCTTGTTGACGCATTGGGTGACATAACAATAACCAATGATGGCGCTACAATACTAGATAAAATGGATGTACAACACCCTGCAGCAAAGATGCTTGTACAAATAGCAAAGGGGCAAGATGAGGAAGCAGGCGATGGCACGAAGACTGCAGTAATATTCGCAGGAGAGTTACTCAAGAGAGCAGAGGAATTACTTGATAAAGGACTACACCCAACTGTAATCGTTTCAGGATATAAGCGTGCACTTGAATACGCTATTCAGGTTGCGCATGAGATAGCTGAAACTGTAAATGTAGAGTCTCCAGAAGCTGATGAGATACTGAAGAAAGTGGCTTTATCAGCCTTAACGAGCAAGGCTGTACATGGAGCACGAGAATACCTTGCTGAGCTGGTTGTTAAGGCTATTAGGCAGGTTGCTGAGAAGAGAGGAAGTGAATGGGTTGTGGATTTAGATAACATACAGATTGTCAAGAAGAAGGGAGGAGGGCTTATAGACAGCATGCTTGTGTACGGCGTTGTTCTTGATAAGGAGGTTGTGCATCCAGCAATGCCTAGAAGGGTTGAGAACGCGAGAATAGCATTACTCGATGCTCCACTAGAAATAGAGAAACCCGAAATTGATGCTGAGATAAGGATTAATGACCCACTTCAAATGAGGAAATTCCTTGAAGAGAAAGAGAATATACTTAGGGATATGGTTGAGAAGATAGCGTCTGTTGGTGCAAATGTTGTCATATGCCAGAAGGGAATCGATGACGTAGCACAACACTACCTAGCAAAGAAAGGAATAATGGCAGTAAGAAGAGTGAAGAGAAGCGACATGGAGAAACTAGAAAAAGCAACAGGAGGAAGAATAGTGAGCAATATTGAAGATTTGACTGAGAAGGATCTAGGATACTGCGGCCTTGTTGAAGAGAGGAAAGTTGGCGAAGATAAGATGGTGTTCGTAGAGAACTGCAAGAATCCAAGGTCAGTTTCAATAGTACTAAGAGCAGGTCTAGAGAGACTAGTAGACGAGGCTGAGAGAAGCCTAAGAGATGCCTTAGGTGCAGTAGCAGATGTATTTAGATTACCGAAGATAGTGTATGGAGCTGGAGCATTTGAAATGGAGTTGGCCAAGTACATCAGAGAGTACGCCAATAAAGTAGGAGGGAAAGAAGGGCTTGCAGTTGAAGCATTTGCAAAAGCATTGGAAGGAATTGTTGAAACATTAGTAGTTAACGCTGGTCTAGACCCTGTAGATATAATAATGAAACTTAGAGCAAAGCACATGGAGCCTGAAGGTAAGTGGGCAGGAATAGATGTGTTTACGGGCAACATTATGAATTCAAAGAAGCTTGGTGTCATTGAGCCTTTGCTTGTAAAAATCTCTGCCCTTAAGGCTGGTACTGAAGCTGCAACGTTAATTCTAAGAATAGACGATGTAATTGCAGCTGCGAGAAGGAAGGAAGAGAAAGAAGAAAAGAAAGAGGAGAAGAAAGAAGAGGAAGAGAAGTAATTCAAAACACCCCAATTTTTAATAAAACTGGTTCAGGTAATTCTGGTATTGACAACAGTGCTTCGCCTGGCTTTAGGGATGAAATAATCTTTTTGTACTCTTTTCTAAGGACGAGTAAGCCCAACATTGTCTTGACATCCACGCTAGATTTCAATGCGTGAACAATTCGCGTATTAGTGTTTTTTAGCACAGTCTGTGCTAGCGCAGAGGGAGATTGCGTAACAATTATAAACCCTACACCCCATTTCCTCACTTCAGCAATTAAGTTAGATACAGGATTGTCTTTTGTAAATATGTTGTGCGCTTCATCAACAATTATTATGAATGGTTTATCAATTCTATTATATTGAGCCTTCAATGCGGCAGTTTTAATAGATATAGAGGCTAGTACGCGTTTAACTCTTGTATTTGGAATCTGTGACAAATCAAAAATTGTGGCATAGCCTTTTCTAATCGGCACTTCCTTAAGATCACGCCACTTTATCTTAAGGTAGTCACTTGAAAGCACCTTTAGTTTTCTGATTAGAGCTTCCCTTGATTCTGCAACCCACCTAGCAGACAATGATGTATTTTGAATTACATCGATTAGAATGTCTATGTCGTAAAAACCTATTGACCTTCTTGTTGCTAACTCCCTTATTGCTTCCTCTAAGATATGTGCTTGTGCTGGTGTCAATTCAAGAGCACTCTCAAGAATTTCTATAAAGGCTAGGGGCTCGAACGACATGAGATCCTTTAAATTTAGAAACTCTGGAATTGTACCCTCAACCGGGTTTGTGTAATCAACCACTTCAACACCTTTTAGAAGTTCCTTATATTCACCATGCCAATCAATTATGAATACTGATGCACCTTCTCGTAACAGTTCACGTGCAATAATTGAAGCCGTGGTTGATTTTCCGCTACCTGTAGATCCAACGATTAGTATATGCCTTAGTATATGCTCTACTTTAAGTTTTGCAATAATTTTTGTAGTGGCGACCATCCCTATTCTTATCCTTCCTTCACTGAATACTGATCCTAATAGATTGTATTTCTCTACTTTAACTAATGGATATCCCAATTCAAAAGATAGCGGAGGAAAGAGAATAAAGTTCTCTGCTTCAAGACCAATCTTTCTTATCATTAATGATCTCAGCCAAGTAAAAGGGTTTACGACGTCATAGCCTATAAAGCATCGTTTAATTGCGTTAATTATGGTTTTAGATTTTTCGATTTTGCATAAGACAGCCCCTTTCGTTGCACTTGTGATTAATGAACACATTATTTCCGCTTCCTTAAATGCTGATTCTCTGTCCTCAGCGACTATAATAATGTATGTATAGAGCGTCCTTGCATCAATGCAGCTTTGGATTATATACCTATAATCCGTTTCAGAAGCTCTTGTTACTATTGCGTTTAATACCTTTGCATTATCATCGTTTTCTTCTTTATCTTCACCCCTACTTATCTTCTTTACAGAGAGCACAACAGCGTAAACTTCTTGAGGTACCCTGCCTGCATGGAGGAAAATTTTTATCCCATCCTCTAGTTCTTCAATAGATATTGAAAGCCCTCTGAAATTAGTAGCATACACCAGTGCTACACCTTCCAGTGATAGAAAGAGCCTTATATAATGTTGCCAACTCAGTTACAGTTCAGTAAGAAGCCCCACAAACAAAACATATTGCTTTCAGTAAAAGTTTATTTCAACATTTTCACATATATCAGAAACAATATATACATTTCCTTCTAACATACTATTTTTAGCTATCTGAATAAGCCTATTTATTAACATCGTGTTCCACTGTATGTTTGTACACCAAAGCACAACAACTTTCTTAGATTTTCCAGTCAGTAAAATCAGCTCAAGTATCAGATACGCAAGATCATTGATAATTTCTTCTGTGACCTTCAACCCTACCTCAAACTGAGAAAATGGATACACATTCATCAGCCTTAAAGGAACCAAACCCAAAACAGGCAGATATAGGTACACAATAATGGAAGAGGCCTCAATTCCGCTACGACTTATTAAATCATTCACAATATTTTGCATGCGTATTGAATCTTTAGAAATGAAAGGCACTAAAACAATTATTTTTCTATTTTCAGATTGCGTACGCGCAATTGATAATACCTTTCTTCTAGGAATTAAAACCCTTGGATTATATAGAGAATCGTTAGATAAAATGAACACCGCTCTTGAATTTGGGCTTGAGTAAGGAGTATGTCTATAAAGAAACTCAAGGTATTGAAGAAGTCTATTAAATGCCCTTCTAGCTGCTGGATGAACTTGAGCCTTTGCTTCTAAATATTCCCAGAATCTATTCTCTTTTATTGCCTGCTTAATCTCCTTTAACTCTTCTATAAGTACATAGAGGTTATGTAGTGCAAGAAGTCTAGTACGTTCATGTTCAGCCATTTCACGTAGCTCACGTGGCGAATATTTGCTGCATACTGGGCATGAACATGGGAAATACTCCAACTCTTCAAATCTATATGTTCCTCTCCTAGTGATATACCTACCATCTTTAGCATAAAGTATGTAACTTGCAGAATCAAATAAATCTACACCTAGAGCTACTGCAAACGGCAGTATTAATGGGTGTCCTGCACCAAACAGATGTAGAGGTGCTGCAAATGGAATTGAGGATCGGACAGCAAAAATCATGTCAATTACTTTATCAAACATGTATTGCTCTAACAGTGTTGTAGGACTCCCAACAGCAAAAATGCTAAATCCATTATAAAATACTTCAACAGACTTCTTGGCGAATTCACGCAGAATTTCTGTATAGACACCCCCTTGTATAGGTAGAACCCAAAGAATGTCTTTGCAGTGTTGGGAGGTAATGATTCTTGTGGCCTCCTCTGCCCTCTGAAGCGTTATAAAGGCGCTATTGTAGGCATCCTCATACGATGCTTCATACGTTGTTGGAATATCGAGTATTACGCCTATGTCGCTTCTTATAGTGCATTGATATTCTAGGATCTCATTGTTTGTAACGTCGATGTGACCGTACTTAAGTATTTGATAAGCCCCGGAATCTGTCATTATAACTCCTTCAAACCCCAAATACTTGTGTACATCATAGTTTATACCAACATGTTTCTTTAGTAGGTAAGCATTAGTTATAATGCCAGTAAAGCCTAGGTCCAGCATCTCATTAAGTTTTACGTATTGCTCCTTAAGTGCTGGATCTATGACAGGAAAAAGATAGGGTGTCTCAATTACCCCAGACTTTGTCTTTAACTTTCCTATTCTACCAGCTAAGTCAACATCCCTTATTTCAAACATTTTTATCGTCCTTTCTTCTTGCTCTCCATATACTCAACATATAATTCATAAATTTTCTGAGCAAGACTTCCTGAACCCTCAACACCTGCTTCGCTAACCTTTATTCTATCGTAAATCACTAATGCATTAACATCGTAAAGAACTTTAATTACATCAGATCTAAGCCCAAGTTTTGCCTGAAGAAGTTGAGCAAATTCCTCTGCATTAAATACTGGTTGCTCCTGAATAATTATCTCTGATACTCGAGAACCATGAATTATAACTCTGTAGTACTTAGCTCCATCACTACTCTCTACATCCCCTAAAACAAGGTGCAACATATTCTGATCAAATGAGAGAAGCCTTCCTACATATGTTTTACCATCAGCTAGTCTTACTGTAACCTTTTTGTCGAGCGCTTTAGAGAGCTCACCTGCAAGACTTCTGACACCGATGCTCATCTTTTAGCACCCAACATCCTCTATAGTAATTGCCAGTATGATTAAAAGCTTTAAATATACCATAACCTAATCCTAATTTAGATGAAGATTAGAAATTTAGCTAATATTCTCAAGATTCTCTAAGAAGTCATTTCCAAGCAAATTCTCTCACAAGCTTTTATTTAGCAGAGGTTTAAATGTGATACATGCTGTTAGCTCAATGCTAAGCGGGGTTATGACTATGAGTTTTGAAACAACATGCAAAATAGAAAATATGCAAAGCTCGTACTTGCCAGATGTAAGTATAATGGAGCTTAGCTGTAATGATGGTATTAAGATAAGAATGGATATTCATAGAAAGGTGAATATATTTAAGGTAGGGGAAAAAGTTATCGTGACTATATCAAAATCGTTGCCTCAGTATGTTGAAGGAAGGGATTTTGTAGCACATGGATATATTATCTCTAAGAGAATGGAAAACTCAAATTACGTTATTTACATAAGTTTATGGGGATTCATTTTAATTTTATCGACTCAGAAACCTGAGACCTTCTCAGAATTCAAAGTAATGGATAAGGTATATGTCAAAATAGTACCACAATCATAACTAAAACAAAACTGCTTTCACTAATCCTATTTATGTATGCATAATACTTTCCTTTCTCTCAGTGCTTGCCAATATTTCTTGTATATTCTTCTCCATCTCTTCTATCCTTTCAGCGTAATTCATTAGTTCACTTACATCGATCTCAATCTTTAATAGAGAACTGAGCACCCTAATTGCTATAGCAGTTGCTTTAGGATCTATGCTTTCAGGTTCTGTATATGGGAACACAGCTATAGCTGGAATGCCGCTTCTCTCAAGCGACAATAGTAAGGCAGCAAGCGGACCGACTATATATGCACCCTTGATAAAGTATGGAGCTTCTATGCGTACCGAAGCCGACGATGTTTTGAGCCATCTAAATTCTTCGTTTCCCTCACGAAATCTTACATCAAGGCCTCCCACTAGGTAAACTTCATTTATGTGAAGTTCCTTAATGACCTCCATAACCGTCTCAACGAAATTCGATAATCGTTTCCTTTCAGGGTTTACCCTATTTAACAAGACAAAAATATTGGTATCGTTAAGTGTGGTAAGGAATATCTCATGCGGATAACTGAAACCGTAATCCTCAACGGATGTAAAGTCAGGTATTTCAAAAGGTTCTATACATCCTATGAGCCTCATATTTAGTTTTGTTACTATATATTTAGTCGTGAGATAGCCAACCCCACCAAATCCTTGAAATCCTGTTATAAATACATTCTTTTGCGATCTATTAGTAAGCTCCTTGACACTACCATCTATTATTCTTAGCTTATATCCCTTTCTTTTCATCTTTCCTTACCTTCTCCCTAATCTGAACCGCTGGACCCATAAAAGCTGTAATCATTGCCTCAAAACCGATTAATGCTCTTCCAACACCTATTAGCTTATCTTCTTCATTAACTATAAGAACCTCGTCACCAGGTCTTATTGTGGGGTCTCCTCCTATAACATGCTTTGAAAATACTGTATGCCCCTCTAAAATATCATCAACGATTTCATTGACTACAACAACACGAGATTTGGGATAAGGAAGAACCTTCTGTAATATTATTGCCATACTTAGCCTTGGTATAAGCCTAAAGTCTGAAGGTCTTATAAATGCAAGCTCTTCAGATCCTTGCACTATGCTCCTTAATCTTCCCGTGGATCTGGAGTAACAGAATTTCACATTACCCAGGTCCAGGTAGTTTATTGCTTGTTGCGCATGTATACCATAAAAATATACTAGAAGACTTAGCAGTGTTTCTATGTCTTCTTTCTCTACAGCCCTACAATTCAATGCACTTTCTGCTACGCTATGGCTGTGCTGCACTTATATCATCACCATAACTATACATGATACTGATCATTGGGAGCCATACCTTGGTTTGGCGCAAATCCATAATTTGCGTAGGGTCTAAATCTATTCTTCAAAACTTTATCAATAGCATACATAAAGTCCTTCATCTCAACAATGTATCTACCATTTTTGATAGAGTGTATCACTGCTTCCGTACATATGATCTTTATGTCGGCTCCTGTAGCACCTTTGGTGATTTTTGCTAGTTCGTACAGGTCAACATCCTTTGCTAAAGGCATTTTCCTAGTGTGTATCTTAAAGATTTCGTATCTCCCTCTAAGATCTGGTAATGGTATTTCAATTATTTTATCAAAACGACCAGGACGTAGAAGTGCAGGATCCAACACATCTATTCTGTTTGTGGTTGCAATAACCTTTACGTTATCTAAAGGATCAAACCCATCTAGTTCTGCTAGCAACTGAGTTAATGTTCTATGAATTTCTCTTTCTCCGCTTGTTCCTACATCTAAACGCCTAGCAGCGATGGCGTCTATCTCATCTATTAGTATTATTGCTGGTGCTTTTTTCCTTGCTAAGCTAAAAATTTCTTTAACAAGTCTAGCTCCCTCACCTATATACTTTTGAGCAAGCTCTGAGGCAACTAGCCTTATAAATGTTGCATTACTTTCATGTGCTACTGCTTTGGCTAATAAAGTCTTTCCACATCCAGGTGGACCGTATAGTAGAACCCCTTTCGGAGGTTCAACACCCATCAATCTAAATATATGTGGATACTTTAAGGGAAGTTCAATAACTTCTCTCAACTCCTCTATTTGTTCTTCCAACCCACCAATATCATCGTAAGTTACATTAGGTTTTTCAACAATTTCGAACACTCTAACTTGCGGATCTTCAATTTGTGGCAAGACCTCAACTATCGCAGATCCTCTCTGATTCAAAGCTACTGAAACCCCAGGCTTTAGTTTTGATCTATCAACAGTATCTAGCACATGCACTACTAGCACAGGTCCTGATGAACTCTTTACAAGGGCTCTACCATCAGGTAGAAGATCTATTAATGTGGCTTCAACTAGTGGCGGAGCTAGGAGTTTCTCAACCTGTGACTTATAATACTCAAGCTCCTCCTTATATTTAAGTATGAGCTCCCTTAATGTGGTTGCATCGGCTGATAATATGTCGACGTAGCTCAGCTCTGCGTCTCTGCTCCCATTGGCATTGCTCTCGTACTCCATCTTATTATACCCAAAAGAAAAAGTAGCAATACGAGAAACTATAAACATTTTTCCCAAACTGCTAACATATTATACTGGAAAGACATGTCAAATAGGGATCGCCAGTGTCTAAAAAAGGAACTGAATTAACATGTGAAATTTGCGGAGCAATTATACCCCCTGGTAAGGGACATAGAGTACTAGTTGACAATACTATACTTCTAGTATGCGACAGCTGTTACAGCAAAATTATGTCACGTAAAAAAGTGCAACAATCTGCAACCCCTCTGACGCCACATACACAACAGTCAATCAGTAGAGGGCTTGCAAGTTCGGTTTCTGTGCAATTAGAGACGCCAGCAACTAGAAGAAGTAGTACTGTATACCAACAAAACAAGGGTGTGCGACAATCACAAAGCCTATATGAAAAGTATGAGCTTGTAGAGGACTATGCTGAAAGAATTAGAAGAGCTAGGGAAGCCCTAGGCTGGAGCCAAGCGGTGCTAGCAACTAAGGTTAAAGTTAGTGAGAACATAATTAAAAGAATTGAATCGGGGAAGCTTAGACCCTCGCATGATCTTGCAAAAAGACTTGAAGAGGTTCTAAACATCAAGCTTTTAGTGCCGGCCATTGAAGATATGTATGGCGAGAAAAAGGAATCCTTAAAAGAGGTTACACTAGGTGAAATAGTAAGGATAAGGGAAGGTAATGAGTGAGCAATAGACATAGAGAAGAAGTTATCCTAGTCATTAGAAAAAATGATAGAGAAAACCTAGATGAGATTTTAGCAGTTACGCGAGAAGCAGGCTTTGAACCAAAGCATGTTATTGAAGTTTCAAATGTTGATTCCACATGTTATCTCACATACGGGAAATTAACAAGGGTAAAGTACATAATAAGGAATAATCAAATAAACAAGCTTTGCATATATGACCAGTTGAAGCCTCGACAATTTTCCTGCCTTATGAAGGAGCTAGGCGTAGAGGTAATAGATAAGGTAATTCTCATTCTTAGGGTATTTCAAATGCATGCTGGCTCACGTGAAGCAATGCTTCAAATAGAGCTTGCAAGATTGATACATGAGCTTCCAATAATTCGTGAATGGATTAGAAGAAGCAAATTAGGTGAACTTCCAGGATTTCTTAGTAGTGGTAGGTATGCTATTGATTATCAGTACGCACACATGAGGAGAAGGATTGCTAGGATAAGGGAAGAACTTGAAGAACTTAGAGTAAAGCGGGAAAGAGAGCGTGAGAGAAGGAAAGATTCAGGCTGGATACACATAGCCATTATTGGCTATACTAATGCTGGTAAGACCACGTTATTTAATGCACTAACAAAACTAAATAAACCCACAGGTACAGAAATGTTTACAACATTGTCGCCTAAAACATATGCAATCAATGTGTGTAAAGATATTGGCAATGATAAGGTTGTGCTTGTCGACACCATTGGTTTCATTAAGGACTTGCCTCTAGAAATTGTAGAAGCTTTTAAGGCTGTACTTGAAGAAATTAAATACTCTGACATTCTCTTACTCGTAATCGATATAAGCAAGAGAAAAGAATTGATTATTAATGAAATTGAATCTGTTCTCAACATCTTGCATAATGTGGGGATTGAAGGAAAGCCTACTATAGTTGCGTTAAACAAGATAGACTTAATCAATAAAGAAAATGGTGTAGTGCAACAGATAATCGACGAAGTTCGTGAATACCTTCTTAAAAGAAACATTAATTTACATTCAATTATTGCTATATCTGCATACTATGGACTAAATATTGATGTCCTCAAGGAATCCCTATGTCAAGCTGTACAACAGTTGAAGAACTCGGAAACGAAGTATACGTTTTAAGGCTTGGTCACAGACCCCAAAGAGACAAGAGGATAACCACTCATGTAGCACTTGTTGCACGTGCCTTCGGTGCACGAGGAATCTACATAGCAGAAGTTCGTGATGATAGCATCAAGCAAAGCATTAAGAAAGTAATTAGTAAGTGGGGTGGAAGCTATTTCGAGATAAGTGATGGAGTCGATCCGTTGACTATTATCAATAAGATTAAAAGTGAAAGTGGCTGCATAGTTCATTTAACCATGTATGGTTTACCCATAGATAATGTAATTAATGAAATAAGAGAGAAATGTAAAAAGATTCTTGTAATTGTGGGTGCAGAAAAAGTTGAGAGATTATATTATGAAATTGCAGACTATAATGTTGCCATAGGTAATCAGCCTCATTCAGAGGTCTCCGCATTGGCAATATTCTTAGACAGACTTTGGCGAGGACGTGAGATTAACATATGTTTCCCAGACGCAGAGTATTATATTGTACCAAGTAGGCGTAACAAGGTGGTGAAGCGTGTTGACAGAAAATGAACTCTTGAGCTTTGTGGAAAAAATGTATGGAGCTAGTGGTAGAAAAATTATTGAGGTATTGATGAAGAGCAAAACCGGTATGGAAATAGATGAAATAGCACACGAAACGGGTCTAAGAACAAACGATATAAGAAGGCTTCTCTATGAAATGGCGCAAGAGGGGTTCGTTATAACATTACGCAGTCAAAGAGGTGAAAGTATGTGGTACACTTATAGATGGTATACAGACATTGGAATAATCAAGAGGGCATTAGTACAGAGATTTAGAGCAACGCTAAATATATTGAATGAGAGATTAGAGTACGAACAGTCAACTACTTTCTATATCTGCCCAAACGATTACACTATTTACTCGTTTGAAGAAGCTTTTGAAAATGGATTCCGATGCATACACTGTCAATCTGAACTAATAGCATTTGACAATAAAAGCATTATTACATTTCTAAAGAGCCTTATTGAAGAGCTTGAAAAAATACTGAAGGCGTTATCGACTAATGAGGCCTAGGGTAATAGACCTCTTCTGTGGAGCTGGAGGATTTTCAAGAGGTTTTAAAGAAGCTGGTTTTGAGATAATATTTGGTTTAGATAATGATACCGCTTGTAGCAAATCGTTTAAGTCTAACTTTCCCACAGCAGTAGTACTTGCAGAAGATATACAGGATATAAGTGGCGACGACATAGCCTATTTAGTAAGCAAAAGATTTGATATAGTTATAGGCAGCCCTCCGTGTGAACCCTTTACTGGTGCAAACCCTTACAGAGAAGTTAATCCACTCGATAGACTATATAAGGATCCTATGGGCAAATTAACACTTGAATTTATACGAATAGTAGGAGAGCTTAAGCCAAAAATATTTGTCATGGAAAATGTCCCAGCAATAATGGAGAAAGAGATAAGGACCAGCCTTATAAAAGAATTCAAATATGTTGGATACGACAGAATATACTTTAATTTACTGAACGCTGAAGAATATGGAACGCCAAGCAAGAGACGAAGAGTATTTGTATCTAATGCGCCAATAAATCCGAAACCGATTGGCAAAATTATTACTGTCAAGGAGGCGCTAGCAAATCTACCACCACCAGAAACATCGAATATCCCTAACCATGAATATGTCCCTATATCAGACAAAAAGCTGAGGAGAATAGCAAAAGTAAAACCAGGACAAGCTGTTTACAGATTTCAAGGTGCGTCAAAGGCTATTCCTACACTGATTAGATTAAATCCTGATGAAATTGCTCCAACAGTTCTAGGCAACTCAAGATTTATACATCCATTTGAAGATAGGTTGTTAACAGTTCGTGAACAAGCAAGACTCATGGGATATCCAGACGATCATGTCTTCTTTGGAGGCAAAGACCAGCAATTCAATCAAGTTGGTGAATCAGTTCCACCACCATTATCATATGCCATAGCAAGATTTATAATCGAGAACTATTTCACATAAATTAAAACCAAATGTAACGCATCTTGAGGTAAAATTATGAAAGCGAAAGTTTATCTAGTTGCTTATGCCCCTTCAAGCCCACACAGAGTTATAGACTTAGCAAAAACCGCATACTCCTTTAACTTTATAGAAGGATTCATAGTCGTCAAACCCACTGGTTTAGCTGCACAAACCGGAGTTCCTGAAGCATTTAAGCTGGCATATAGACAAAACAAACCTTTCTTCGTATTACCAAGCTTGAAAGACCTAAAAGAAGTCCTTGGAATCGAACTGCTAATCTTTATTTTGCAGAGTAAGAAAGAAGGTCCAGATTTAACAGATGTGCTAAAGAATGTTACTGCTAATAGCATTGCCATCATAGTGCAAGCAGGTGAAACGCCTATACCAAAAGAAGAGATGGCTCTAGGAACACCTGCGAAAATAAATGAAATGAACTCTAACCTCTCTCCAAATCCAATAGCAGAAGCTGCAACTGCTTTACTAAAACTTGCTTCTTTCTTAGACCAGCAAAAATCACATTGATCTGAGGCTAAGAACGGAAATGGAAAAAGTGCTAGTTGTTGACGCTAATGCTCGTGGTAATGGAAAAAGGTTTTCTACGCTTGATGTTATAGGTGTTGGACCACGACTTATAACATCTTTATTTAGATACTATAACCTAGACGCTAAGCTTGTAGCTTATGAAAGTGTTGCCGAGGACGAGCAAATCCTTGAGCACTACGATGCTTTGGCAATATCATTTATGATTAGCGATGTGGGTGCTGCAAGAAGACTTATAAATGCATGGACGAGACACAATGACGGCCCTATAATTCTTGGTGGTGGAGGAGCTTTAAGCAATAAGATTCTATCATCTCTGGATTTTTCACTGGCTTTTAAGGGCGACGCTGAAATGACTTTATGGCAATTGTTTAAAGAATTTAGAAGTTTAAAAGAGGTCTATGAAACTTTATCCAAAGAGCACCGCACAATAAAGGGTCTTGCTATAAAGACTGATGAGGGAAACATAATTGATGGTGGTCTCGGTATTTGGACCCCTAAGAGTATGCTTAATGTAATACCTGTTGTTGAAGATTTAAAGACTTTTCCTTTTTACTGGGCATCAAGAATCTATGTAGAAGTAGTTAGAGGCTGTAGCAACTTTAAACGAGCAAAATTTGCCTCTGGCGGAATTAAGTGCATTGATTGTGAGCTTTGCTATACAGGACCTTTAAACAATAGGCTTACATGTCCTCTTGGTATACCTCCAGGTTGCGGCTACTGCAGCGTGCCATCAGTTCACGGACCTGCTAGAAGCCGCAATATTTACATTATAGCAGAAGAAGTCGAAAAGCTGGCCAAGCTTGGTGTTAGCAGAATAGTTTTGAGTGCCCCGGACTTCCTCGATTTTGGTAGGGATGAGCTTGTCGATGGTTACCTAACCGATCCATGTAATCCACCGCCAAACATAGAAGCAATAGAGAAATTGCTAAGAGAGCTTTCGAAAATACCGGAGGTATCATCTGAAAAGACTGTTATTATGATAGAAAATCTAAAGCCGTGTCTAGTCAATGAAGATGTTGCAGAAATTCTGGGAAGATATTTGAGGGATACAGCTGTATACATAGGGGTTGAAAGCTGTAGCGATGATTTGCTAATTAAAATAGGTAGACCTGCCACCTCAGAGTCGATACTAAAAGCATTGGAACTTCTGAGAAAGTATGGACTTAGACCATACATATACCTTATGCATGGAATTCCTGGAGAAACAGCAGAGGATATAAAGAAGACCATTGATTGCATAGATCATTTAAAGCGTATTGGCGTAGAGAAGATTACACTATATAGGTTCACTCCGTTACCGTATACTGCATTCGAAGGGTTTCCAAGGCCATCACCAGCTGTAAAGGACGAGGTAAGAAAGATTCTATACGAAAGAGTGATAGCCTTCAATACCGAACAAAAGAGAAATCTGGTAGGGAAGCTAATTAAGGCTATTGTTGCTGGTAGGCATCCACATAAAAAAGGATTTCTGATAGCCTATCCACAGAAACATGGTCCCGTAATACTACTACAAGGATCATCAAAGCTAGTGGGCCATAAAGTCGTAGCAAGGGTAGAGAAAGTTGTCAGCGATCGTGTTGTTATAGGTTCAGTAATTTATGTGCATGAAAGATACTTATGACATATTATCACCATAGTATGTAGAGTGTAACAGTACAACGCAACGACCTAAATATGTTTTAATAGCAGGCACTGCAAAAATAGCGTTAAAGGCGAAATACAGGGTGAAGGAATTGTGAAAGTGTCAACAGTGGAACTTGAAAGTTTCGAAGATATGATACTAATGCTTCATTCACGAATGACTCCTGTGAGTATGGTCTCCGCACTTATGTGCACAACAAAAGTGTGCTTTACCATAATAAGTGCTGGAGATGAGCAAATATTCGTATTCTCATCGCCTCCGCCACAATCAAAATGCAGGTTTGCATATGTTGACGAGAACGGAAGAGTTAAATGTAGTGAGAGCCCACCTCCAGGCAAACCAGTTGTGTTCATCATCACAGTGAAAAACGTCTATGAAACTGATAGCCTCACAAAAGCACTTCAGATAGGATAGCACGTTGCAACATACATAGCATAACATAAACACTTTTTAACGCCTAAACATAAGAATAAATTTTTGAAATAAGGATTTGTGGTGCGGGGGTGCCCGAGCCAGGTCAAAGGGGTCGGGCTGAGGACCCGATGGCGTAGGCCTGCGTGGGTTCAAATCCCACCCCCCGCACCAAAACTTAAAATAACCATGTTTGGCGATAATCGTGAGCTATAGTTGGGAACCTCAGTGGATTAGAAAAAAGTTCAAAATTTCTGAGGGGTTAGAGATAGAAACATGCTATGATTCTTCAACAGGTCTTTTGCTCTGCCCTCTTTGTGTAGACATCTCAAAAATATGTCCTAGTTATACTGAACCAACATCAATAATACCTGAGAATGCGCCTTACTTCTTTTCTATTGAAGATGTGATTTATCATATGAAGACACATAGCAGGGTTGAATCAAAGAAACTATATGTAGAGATAGAAGAGGAAGAAGAAACAGAAGAAGAGGAAACAGAAGAATAACAACAATCTATTGCTACTGTGTTGCACTACAGATCTGCTTATGTACCTCTTCGCTAAGCTTAAGCAAAGCAATTAAAACCACTCTATAAGCTTTATCTCCTTGCTGAGACAGTGGAGCTCTTTGTGAAATCCCAACAAAAGCTAGGTTATACAATGATTGATTAACTTGTGTTGCTGTTGCATAAAGTCCGTACCTTTCAAATGTGCCGTCAAAGAGGTTTGTTGATATAACCAGTGTCATTCCTTGCGATGTTAATTCGTAGTCAAGGATCCATGGAACAATCTTTATTTGGTAACCAGGATAAAGTTTGGAAAGCACATTAATCACAGCGTAGGCGTAAAGACGTGGCATTGTGGCGTTTAGAACTTTTGAAGAGTTCCAGTTTAAGCCAACATTAATTGGATAGGTATTGCCGCCTATGTTTATGCTCTTCGTCACTACCCAATCATTTGCGCTGAGATCGTAGTAGTAGCCATAGTAGTTCGGTACCGGAATACTCGCAATGGTTGTTGTAGGCAAACTAAGTGGATTTTTGCCTGTACCAAGATATGTTATCGCACTTATAAATTTAGCCATATCGCCAAAGCTGAGACCACCAGGGGCGGTGAACGCAACATATACGCTTTTTGCCTCATCGTTTACATATACATCGACATGTGCAAATATAAGTATGTAAACCTCGTCCACCATGCATGCCCCAAGCTTTGGTAGAATGTAAATAGCCTTATTAAATGATGTGGCATTGCCGTTGTAGAAGCTTGTAAAGAACTCTGCTAACAGCTGTATTTTCCTGCTATCAATTGTTGCACCATCTGCTACTGTTGATCTGTTACCAATTGTTGAGATCCAGTAGCCATAGTCCCACCATGAAATGATTAGCGATCTAGTAGATGTGTTCTCCTTAATGAACCTTAGGGTTTCAAGCCACACAGTTGTCGGGTACCAGAACCCTTCAGCTCTAGAAATCATCGTATATGAAGAGAAGTATGCATCTTTTTCAGCATAAGCAATATAAGTTGATGCAAACGCTATAGCCATAACGAGTACAATTGTAACTATTTGCAGGAATGAAACCTTGAACCTTACAAATCTACCAAACTTCACCATCCTTGGAGAAACAAACGTGAGGAGAGCTCCTAACGTCATACCAACAGTGACTGCTGTAACGATCCTCATATAGTCTACGAAATAGCTTAGATTATACGTAGCGTACCAGGCTAACAATATCCATAGCGTAATTGTGGCCAGCAACAAATCTTTACGCCTTATAGCATTATATATTGCTATCGGTATTAGGAATAGTACTGCAACAACAATTGTTAGAACCATATGTGGTATTAGTCCGATTTCATGTAGGGGCTGGTATTCTGCAACAGTTTCTGGAAGCCCTGGAACTTTTATACCTAGTGCAAGTAGCATCTTCCCTGCTAGAGGTACAACCTTTAGTATTGCTTCAAGCACTCCTGGAACTATGTTGGATAAGATGATGAGTATTATCCCTAATGCTGTAAGTCCGGCAAGAGACCAGGTATATATCTTTAGCGCCTTCTTTTCTACAAATCTTTTAAGTACATAGAATGCTATTGGAAACAGTAACGCAATGTAGAACGCTAATGGAATTATTACCCTGCTCCCCCTGTAAACAGGCATCAATAGTATTACAGTGGAGGCAATTAAAGCCTCAATAAAGAAACCTATTATACCCTTTCTCAACTCTCCTTCAGGCTTTGCATAACTAAATAGAGGCCAAATAACAAGTGATAGGTAGATGGGTGTAAATGAAAGTGCTGCTCCAGTCCAAACACTTGCAGCATAAGCTGTCGCTATTCCTGCTAGAACAAAATCTGTGTATCTATTGTACTTTAACGCCCTTATATGGAGCCAGATAACAAGAGGCGCTGTAAATAATCCAAAGGTATACTTTACAGTGAAACCAGCAACTTCTCTGCTAACAAACATTAGTGCATAGATAAGCGCTGAAACTATGGAAGCCACCTTACTGTTTGTTACTTCATTTACTAGTAATGCTATGAAAATCGTTGCTAGTGCTCCAAATATTGGGGGGAGCAATGCCATTAAATCATAGAGAGATACACCAAATGGTTTGAATGCCTCGTAAAGCAGATATATTGTTATGATGTGCCCTTGCAATTCTGTTGCAAAGATGTTTCTACACGATGGAAACCAGAAGATGCATGTAGCTGGATTATTATTAGTCAATGTTGGTAAAGATAGAAGACCGTGCTTATCTAAGTAACTAACAACCCAATAGTTAAAGAATGTGTCTAGCTCGTCAAGCTTAGCTTCAGGATATACAGATGCAATGCCTGAACCAACAACATTTAAGTATTGTTGCACCCTAAGCCAAAACGCTAGAACCGCCACCAACACAATTATAACAGCTGAGATTATCCTTGAATGCTTGCTCCAAAAATTCATTAGAGAGTACATCCACGCCATTTTCTAACCCTTTACATATATCTCTAAAGGCTTCAAAACTAAAGCAATATTAGCTACCACGAATTGAAATAAAAGCTTTAATTGAGTTACAGCATCTCATGCTTACTTGGAAGCGAGTCATGAATGACCAGATACCTATAGAGACCTATCAGCTGGGAACAACCAAGTGCCCCGTATGTGGATTCAATATTAGCGTTTATCTTCATGTATATAGAGCCCCATATGGAGAGAGAGTAGCTTTTATTACTTCGAAATGCGATAACTGTGGATTCAAGTATAGCACCGTACTAACATTAACTACAGATTTGAGGTATAATTGCCTAAGGCTTATTGTTGAAAAACCTGAGGACTTAAACACCATACTTTATATAGGTGAAGATGCTGAAGTGCATATTCCAGCCCTTAACATAAAATTATCATCAGAACAGCTTGCCATAGGCAGTATTGTCACGGTTGATGCTATACTCTTTTATATAATTGAACATGTAAAGAACATTTGTACAGAGGGAACTACAGACACAAAGAATTGTGATTACGTCGAAGAGCTTGAAAGCATCCTACAAAAAGGTGAGGTTAAACACAGACTTGAAATTATTGTGAAAAGCGAGAATGGAGTGGGAATCATAAGGAGCTATAGGGAAAAAAACTATGAAGTTTGTTGAAATCTTTCCAGTTTCTTAGCCCTTTTCAATCTTTATAATTTTACCTTTCTTGCTCTCTTTCTTCTTCGGTAATGTAATCTCAAGAACACCATTCTTGTACACAGCCTTAGCAGCATCTACATCAACTTCCGCTGGTAATTCTATTTCCTTTCTATACTTCCTATTGTGATTAGAGCCCTCAACAACTATATGTCTTTCATCTACAGCTTCAACCTTTATCTTATTTTCATCAACACCCGGCATCTCCAAAACAACCCTTACCTTATCCTCATCTTCATATATATCCATAAGAGGCTCTAACGCATCGCTTACAACAATTCTTGGTCTTCCTTTGCCACTACGCTTAACATTACCGAATTCATATATTTTGGGTACTCCGTCAGGACCTATTTCAATTCTAAAACCATATACAATAGGTTTTCCAACTATTTCAACTCTTTCTTCGGGACCCAAACCCCAGCTAAACATATGTTCAAACTCTTGTAGCTCCTCTTCAAGTTCCTCAAATAGTTCATCAAATAAATCAAATATGCTTCTTCTCTTTCTCCTCTCTCTTCTCTCTTCAGACATGCTCTACCACTTCCTTCCAATTACTCGCATTCTTTATACATTTAGTTAATTTATAAACTTTAAGCGTTAATAATTCATTGCATACTACCTTTATTCGTCAGTCCATGTAATAATCACAGCGTAACAGACATCTCTTTTACAATTACTGTTCTTAATTAAGTCAAGTAAATCAACATCAAGTTGAGCCAATGTTTTAAGGAAGTCCTCAGATAATGGTACAGCCTTCACCTTACCTGACACATTAGTCTCTGCAATCATGCTTACAATCTTCTTTGCCTCCTGTTCGCTGTAAATACCTAAACAAGCCTTCATATATTCCTTCACAACTGTACCTAGAGGACTTTTTCGATATACGAACCACATTAAAAAGCACCTCCAAGCCTTTTGAGTTAATGTATGTGCCTCACTCCTTATTTATTCATTGCTATAGGTACAAGTAAAACTAGTGAGTTATGCATTGCTGAAAGGGGCTAACTGCATGTTAGAAAAACCTATTGAGATAACAGTACTGATTGGGTTAGATACAGAGAGTGCTACAGCACTTAGTAATGTTATGAAGGCGTGTGAGGTGCTGATGAAAAACTATAAAATTAAGGCATTTGTAAATCCAGTTAATCTTTGGCTAGATCCTGTTAAAGCATCAATAAGGAATTTACCAGTAATAATAATAGATAATAAGAAGATACTCTCTGGGTATGCCCCCACAATAAATGAACTTGTAAATGCTGTACTTGAGTCCGTAAAGATGAGGAAACGCAGTAATAATGAGCAGCGCTTATATGGCTATACCCCTGAGGAAAACTCCCTCCTAAATGTTGCTGTTGTTGATTGGTAGAAACAAACTTAGCTACCCTCATAATTTCAAATCCAATGAGCCTGTCTAAAACGTTTATAGTTTGCTTAAAGTATAGTATGCACTTCTGGCTTGAGCAGAATTGCAGTTGACGAGATTTCATCCTTTAGCATAGAGTTTTAGGTGACGAGATGAAGGTGAAAGGTGTAATAATAGGTAGTGGATTATCAGGACTGAAATCCTATGCTCTTCTTTCTAAACAATTAGATAGTCCTCCGCTAATTATAGACTTTACGTTTGGAGGAAGCTTAGTGATGCCCGTCGACATTACAAAATTGAGTCGTGTTGTTCCAAAGGTACCAATATTCATTAGTACTGAACTTGTCTCTTTCTTTCCACACTGTAGCATTAAATGCCTTCCACTAGAGGTCATAGTACTTAAAGAAGGAGATTTGATAGATAAAGTCAAGGGTTATACAACAATTAATGTGCAAAGGCTTTGGATTTACGAAATCTTAAAAAAGAATGAAGTATGCTTCCTTATCGAGCCTAATGATTGCATATTCAAATCCCTAAACATTGCTAGTGTCACATCTCTAAATAGAGTGCGGGACAACATAAGGAAAATCGATGCGGAACGAAAAAATATAGTTACTTCACAAGGTCTTATAATTGAATACGATTTTATTGTTTATACATGGCCTATTCATAGCCTAAGGAATATCCTAACCAATATTAGTGACATTTCTGTAAACAAAATGCTTACAACAGTCGATTCAGCTCTTAACTATGTCTCAATATATTCACAGCTATACTTGATTAACGAAAAGATTAGTGAACAAAAAGTCAGTGTTTTTGTTCATGGCACAAAAACGTATAGAATGCATACCGCTGTAAAAGTTCCTATAAGTGATAACCTCTACACCATTTATGTGTTAACAAGCTATTCGAAAAACTATCCTTTGCATGCAGGTATAGGCGAGAAACTATATTCTGAAGCAAAGAGGCTTAGATTAATAAATCCTGCGACCATAATTGACTATGCCGATGTTAACATAACATACGGATTTCTTGGCGCTGAAAATCTTGATATTGTTGATGAGCTTAGACGTGGGCTAGGCAATTACAATATACATCTTTTTGGTCGTATTGCTGAGTGGAGAGAATATGATGTGGCAACATTACTTTTAAAGGCGGTTCCAACAATTCCAGAGCTGAGGTGGGTAATTTTTGAAGATGGAGACCATCAAGAAATGTGATGAAATCTGTGATAGCATAGTCGTTTGCGATAATTGTGAAGATGAGACATGTGAGGAGATCTGCGAAGAAGTCCAAAGCCAGTGCTTATCTATTTGTACTGAATACCTTGAGAAGTCAAATAGCTAGACTCTGCCGAGATGTTGTCCACAATCATTTCTGAATGCTCTATTCTTTCAGCAATAAGCTGTGCCAATTGAATCAACTCTTTAACAACATTAATTTCCACAAACAGCGAATCCTCATATTCTTCCGCTCGCTTAAGTATCTTCACAAACTTTGGCAAAACATTGAAAGAGAATTGCTCAAAAAGTTTGATGTCTGTTTTAGATAATTTGTCCTTCACACTCATATTCTTTAACTTTGATAACCAATATTTAGGTCTTAGGCTACGTAACTGAACCTTTAGTAAGATAACGTCAGGGTCGTCAACGTCCTCACCTGTTGATGCTATATCGTTAATAACTGCTTCGAGCTGTGCTATATCGTACTTAAATCTATACCATCGTTGTGTGCTACTCTTATATGAGGTCTCCAGAAGGTTATACTCTCGCTCAAGAGCTCTCAATAATAGTGATGGATTGTACTGAAACCCCGTAGAGAGAAGCCTCTCAACAAGCGTTTTATAGTCAAAGTCTCCTAATGTGGTCTGCCCCCGCAGTCTATTTTCTTTAGCTATAGCTATAGCTGCCTTTATTACGAGCAGAAACTTCTGCCCATATCTCTGATATGCATCAAGAACAACGCTACGCAATGCTGCTACTTCCATATCAGTACCTATAGAAGTTAGTGTAGCTACACAAATATGTGAACTCTGTGCAACACTTTACAATATCAGAACATGACTTCATGTATTTTTCTAGTAATACCTATGATATCATGATACTCAAGTTCAGACGGGTAAGTTTATATCATCTTTGCTCAATTCGGGAGTAATTCATCATCCTAGTTTTCCAAATCTGAGCACAGCTCTTATGTAGATTAATAAATCTACACTGACCTATTACTACATATGGGAAATGATCGTGCCTACAGTAAAAATTGTTATGGATGTTGTAAAGCCATTAAAGGAACCGAATATATTTACGCTTGCCTATAATCTGCTTGAAATAAATGGCGTGAAAAGCGTGAACATAAAGGTTCAAGATGTTGGCGCTGATGCTATTGCATTACTCATAGAGATTGTAGGCTCCAATATAGAATTCGAAAAGGTTAAGCTAGTTCTTGAAGAGGTTGGCGCCACAGTTAATAGTATAAACGAGGTCTTGCTAAGCAAAGACTAGTATTGGGAGGCTACGCATTGACTAAATGCGATAGATGTAAAGTTCGAGAGGCAATAGTATTCCAGCATCATACTGGGTTGAGGCTATGTAAAGAATGTTTTATGGATGATCTAAGACAGAGGGTGTTACAGCAAGTTAGGAAGTATCGTATGATCTTACCTGGAGATCGAGTGCTTGTAGGTGTTTCAGGGGGTAAAGATAGTTACGTGCTTTTGAAGATTTTGTCCGAGATTCACGATAGTTCAAAGATTATTGGTGTCATGATAGAGGAAGGCATTAGAGGCTATAACAGGTCAGAGGTATTCAACTATATGAAGCGCATATGCAATGCATTGAATATTGACTGTATACTTACTAGCATAAAGGAGGAGCTAGGATACAGCGTAGATGATTTCATGGAGCTTCAACTGAAAAAATTTGGAAGGATAGAAATTAGTGCTTGCACTTACTGTGGTATTGCAAGACGAAGAATACTGAACATCTATGCCAGGAGATATGGTGCAGATAAAGTTGCAACAGGTCATAACCTAGATGATGAGGTGCAGACCTATATTATAAACATACTTAGAGGGGATATAATGCGGCTCCTTCAGCTACACCCGCTAAGTAATGTCCATAGCAAGCTGCTGGTAAAACGCATCAAGCCATTGAGAGCAGTGTATGAGTATGAAACAGCCTTTGCTGCTTATTTAGATAACTTTAGGTTTCAGGAAAGTGAGTGCCCATATATAGTGCAAAGACCTACACTGAGAGCACGCCTTCGTGAAGTACTAAATGAATTAGAGAGAGTTAAACCAGGTACTCAGCTAAGGTTTCTTCAAGAAATAGACATGCTGTTGGAACCATTTGTGGAGACACAAAATAGAAATAACTTAACGTTACCACTATGCACTAGATGTGGTGAGCCAACAGCTCCGGGAAGGAAACTGTGCAAATTCTGTGAGCTAATAGATACTGTTATAGGTATGACAAATATAGAGGCTTAACGTAAAGTATTAATAAGGGGTTGCAGAATAAGTAAATAACTAGTGTTGATAGTATGAAGATAAGAGTAAGTGAGGAGTACAACGAAGCCATAAATGCAATAAACAATTTACTTGAGGATCGTACTTTACACGAACAAGAAACAACAATATCGTCTAGATTAGATCTAGGAAATTACCGATTGCTTAAAGGCTATCTCGTTATTGGTGTAACAAGCAACGAAAGAATTGAGAACGTAACTAAATGGAAGATAACTCTTAATGAAGTAACATTAACCAGAGAATTTAAGCCGCATGTGGAGGCCAGAATAAATGAAAGAATTCACCAAAGCTTATTTGTATATGATGTGACAAAAATTCTAAGCTCAATGCAGCAAGAGGCTATTCTCAAAATTAAATATGAGGGAAAGAGACCAATAACTGTGAACAGTGCCACACTAATATCATTTCACCACTACCTCGAAGCATCTTCAAAAAGTGATTGCATATTTGAAATTGCAAGCTTGAATAGCTACATGATCAATCTAACATCATGCAACAACCATGCAGAAAGATTCAATGAAAGGGTGCTGTACCTGGGTATTGTAACGGATCAAAAAGATGATATACAAATCATGAACGAACAAAATGAGACATTGTACACGCAACGCCTTGTAAATGGATTTAACTTAATAGAGCTAAACCTTCAAGACATAAATGCGAATGAACTAATCATAAAAAGCGTCGCTGCAACAACAAGACTTATCTTCCACTGCATCACATGCACATCAATTAACTATCCAAGAATTGAGGTAAAGGACTTGTCCATACTAAAAGATGTTAACGCAATTGAACTTAAATTATTAAATGGAGGTGCAGATGCTGATAACTGTGAGGTAATTCTATTGAAAGCAGGTAATCTTGTACAGAGATTTGATATAGGGGTATTCAAATCTGGTGAAGAAAAATTTATCAGAATCCCCCTAACTCAAGGCATTGGAAAAACGTCAGGTAAACTAATATTGCGCATAATTTGGCAAAAAGCATTAAGATTGTTTTCACGTGAATATGTAATCGATATTTAAGTAATATTGACTATATTGAAGCCAACCTTTAAGCTCTTGTAACAGCTATTTTTGCAGGTTTTGTTTTTTTAGCTTCAATAAGTTCCTTCACCATTTCGATAAACTTTTTAAGGCTTTCAACATTTTCGTTGTGAACGCTCCTTCTACGAGGATCTATAGGTATGTTAAGATATTTAGCAAGCTTAAGATTTAGTCCTGCTGCTTTAATCTCGCCAATGCTATACCCTCTTCCAACTCTAAATCCTCTCTCTATACCTTTATACCTTACTGGTACAGGTCTTTTTACCTTTGGTTGTGGAACTTCTATAACTATGCAACACCTTTCGCTGCTCATCTTATATCACATATAAGTGCCGCACTTATCCAAACTATAGGAGCATGTAAAAAGCTGGCTAATTTAAGTTTGAATGAACTTATCAAGACCTAGATTTATTTTCTTTGAAAGATATGAGAATAGCTCCTCTGCATTCTCTATCACTTCTTTCTCTAATTTGACTTTTTCAGGTAATGCATCTTGACTAGGCAAAATTTTACTGACTTCAAGAACTTTCCACGATTTTAAACTATCTATCTTTATTGCAATTAACGCTTCACCACCAGCTCTTCTAGCAAATTCAAGTACTTTTTGAAGCTGCCTGGAATCTATGTAGATGGATTTTAGCTCCTTCCTCTTCTTAACCTCAAAAACAAACACTTTACAGTTTTTTATTGCCACAATATCAGGGTATATGGCGTGTCTTATTTTTGCACCACTTGCTGGTCCCCTAATAACTGCAAAACCCATCTTCCACAACTTTTTGACCAACTCTCTCTCTGCTTCTGTACCTTTACGTTTTATGGAATTACTGTTCTTCTTCACGTGACGCAACCACCATTAACGAGCCTCCATTACATTATTCTAAGGTCAATATCGTATCCTAACTTGTTCAACTTCTTCCTTATTCTCCTTAGAAGCTTAAGAGTATTCGAATTGTACGCAGAACGTGCGATTGATACTGTCACAACATTGCCAGATACCTCAACATCAGCATATGGAAGTAGCTTCCTTACCAAGTTCACAATTCTTTCTGAAGCCTCCCTTGACTTAATATTCTTAACAGGGACAACCACAGTTTGCTCTCCAAACACATAGATTTCGTATTCTAGCTCACCTGTAAGGAAATCTCTAACCTCAACAACAGGTCTAGCCAGATCTGCTTCCCTTAAGCCTGTTGGCAATCTCACAGTTAAATCAAGCTCATATACTTTACTTACCTTTCCTCTATCAATGAATATCACCGTATCAATAATACTCGGCAACATGCCTACATCTACACGACCAATAAACCTCTGTATCGCATCTATCGGTGAAGAAGCGTGAACAACTCCGATCATTCCTATACCTGCTAACCTTAGATCAACATATATAGCAAAATCATCATCATCTCTCATTTCATCAAATACAGTATAATCAGGTCTGCTAAGAAGTAGTATATCATGCAAATCTCTTGATGAAGCATACGACTTTGAGTACTGCGATGCCATTGGAGGTAGTCTCATATCTCTTGGCGACTCAATAGTTTTAACAATCTTGCCTAACCTAACATAGTATTCGGCAAGAGCTTGTGCAAATGTAGTTTTACCCATTCCAGGTGCTCCTGCAATTAGAATGCCTTCGGCTTTTTCATTCAATCTTTTAATAAGTTTCTCAGGGAGGTTATAATCCTCTAACTTCAGTCTCGTAATAGGCTTAGTTATAGTCATTTCATATCCTAATGATACTGGTGGAGTCACAACAACAATTCTATAGTCCCTTAGCTGAGCAAGCATTATGCCGGGTCGTTGAGATTCAATCACTCCCTCACCACTTCTCAATCTTCTGAGTATCTCTTCCAAGAGCAATTCAATATGCTCTCTATTAACAACTCTTTCATCTACAATTACAAGCTTCCAATCGCCAGGTCTGCCCTTCTTGGCTATTAAAGGTGCTCCTTCCTTAATGTGAAGACTCATGGTTTCATTATCAAAGTACTTCTCAAACCAAAGACCAACTTCATCGCTTTCTTTTAGAACTAGAACGTCTATTCCCAGCACTTTACATATAAGTTGATGTAGGGGATCCCTAGTAATTACCCTAGCTCCATATCTTTTAGCTAGATCCCTTATAATATTATTTACATCATCTTCTGTGAGCTCCCCCAAGCTCTTCAATCCGCTATCGATGACCTCTATCTCAACACCAATTTCCTCCGGAATATTTTCCCGTAATTTAGCAAGCTCCTCTAGCCCTACAAGACCCGTAGCTATACCTTTTTTTGCTGCAGATTCAAAATATGTTATAATTTCCTTTGGGATTAATATTTTACCACGTACTTTACCTTCTCTAACTATCCTTGTCAGAATACCCGCAACTATCACTGAGATATCGGGAATATATACTTCCTCAAAAGCGAGCTTATTCATGATTTGAAGACCGCCAACCCAATATTATATGCTTGCCACTCATAATCTTTCTCTACTCCTTAAAAGTTTTAAAAAGCTCATAGTCACTTCTACAGAAGTTGCATAACCAAAGAAAACGTTAATCAATAGTTTATAACTTAGTGCAACATTAATAGAATACAACTAAAAACCTAGACCTCGACTTCGTAGTTTCTGTTGAATACCTTTACCTCTACCTTACCAGCCTCAAGAGCCTTAACAATGTATTCAAATGCCTTCTCCGGTTGCGTATGCGCACCACAACTATACACATCTACTGTGGCAAAGCGATGCTCAGGCCATGTATGTATTGTTATGTGGCTTTCAAGCACTATTCCGACAATGCTTACACCTTCGCCTATTTTCCAAGACTTTATATCCAACAGAGTCATGTTACCCATTTTTGCTGCTGTTCTTACAACCTCTACCAAGTAACCTACATCACTCAGTTTCTTGGCATTGCATTCATAGAGATTCCCTGCGACATGCTTGCCATATACAATAGTTCTTACTCTTGTAGCGTACATTGTGGCTCGTGAGAGGTTATGCAAATATTATTTATAAGCTTTTCTATAATTAAATAATTGATACAGTTTAAAAAGGTCTTTTAAACCGGTTAAGAAACTACGTAAATCTGAAGAGACCCCCTATAAAAATATTTTCAATGTTCCAAAACTAGCAAACAGATTCACAGAAGCGATACAGAGAAATAATAGCATCACAGCATAAATCTTAACACCAGTAGTAGTAATACACATAATTAGGGACTTTAAGTCCGTGAACGTGGTGAGGATATGGTGAGCATGAAGAGCAAGCTTGTGGAATCATTAATGTCATTTATTAATGATGATAACATTAAGAGGAAATTGCAAGAGCTCTCACCAGAAGAACTAAAGGTAATGGAGTATTTCATACAAAATGTTTCTGTGGGTGCTATACTAGCTGTTAGGGAGCTGAAGATGCTATATAGAGTAGAAGATCCGAAGTCAATTATTAGAAGACTTATTGATAAAGGTCTTCTAGAACAAGGCTATGGATGCTTCTCGCTATCTAGACCCTTAAGAGAGGCACTCTTTCTAGTTAGGAATGCTGGTAAGGTTTAGCTCTTCCTCCTGCTCTTACTCTTCTCTTTCTTGCTCTTGCTACGTTTTCTAGTAGATTTGGTGCTCTTTGCTATGCCTTCTGATTGTTGCTCAAGTCTCTTAACGCTACTGAGATGCACTATGTCTGCACCTCTATCAGTAACTATTAGTAATGAGTAGAAGTCTTTCAGGATTTTAATTGGATTGAAAAATACGTAGTAATCTAAGCTTGACACATCATAGCTTGCTATTATAGCGTTATCTTTTATAGGTTCTCCGCTCTCAAACGTATCCCCTAAAACAATAACCTTATTCAACTTCGCAATGTATGGTATGGGCAAGTAAAGATAGCCAGAGAATTGTTTTCTCTCCTTAAATGTCTTTAATGTATAAACACTTCCATTTAGATTTATTTGCGCCTCTATAACTACAGCAATGTCATTTTTGTTCATGTATAAACTTGTTAACCAAGAATCAAACAACTCCTCATTTTGAATGAACTTTAATGCTAGCTCTTTCTCAGTATATTGAAGTTCGTCAACCTCCTTTCTAAGTACTTGTAGTACAAAGTTTTCCGTCTCCCAAGGAATAAAGGAATACTTCTTTACATATATTCCTACTTTTCCATTATCTTGAACGCTCATTTCTTGTAACCTATCTTTCTCAGAAATTCATATCTCTCACGTTTATCTGCTTCAGTTTCAACACCTAAAGGTATGTATCCGTCAACAACTCCTATTATTCCTCTTCCCTGATCAGTTTCAGCTACTATTACCTGCAGGGGATTGCCTGTAGCAGCATAGATCCTTACAATCTCTTGTACATGTTTCAAAGAGTTCAACACATTAATTGGCCACGCATTCCTTATATAGAGAACAAATACGTGACCTGCACCAATCCTTTGCGCCACATTAATAGCATAGTTTGTTAGTTCCTCATCATTTCCCTCATATCTTATAAGCCTCTTCCCACTCGCTTCATTAAATGCAAAGCCAAACTTTATCCCTGGCACGCTTGTAACGAGAGCTTCGTAAACGTCCTCAACTGTTTTTATGAAGTGGCTTTGTCCTATAATTACATTTGCACCATGAGGTATTGGAATATCTATGACTTCTATCTTCTTTAACTCACCCATAATAAACCAACCCTACGCTCCTATCTTTGTATTGTTCACTGATAGATTTAACTACAAAAGGAAAGATAAGTCTTTATTATGGAGAGCCTGTCTTGTAATATGCATAGACTGTCGGCATACTTTAATGGTGGATAAGATGCACAACAATAAATATGTTAGGCTGTGCCTCGACCTAAAAAGTTACTCTGCACAGGTAGAGATTTATGATGAGAAGGGGAAGGTACAGGCAACAAACAGTTATATAGGTGTGAAGTTCGTTGAAACCAGAGGTAGAGTTAGGATTGATATAGAGTCTCTTAAGCTAAACCCAGAGGTTATGTGTGTATTCATCGAAGGAGCGATTACTGCAAGTTTCAAGGATGGTGTTCTAAAAATTGAGTAGCAAAATAGAGGTAAGAATTGAGAACACTGAAAGCAGGACAAAAAAGCATAGAAAAATTTCTGCGGCCTTTGTCATAGAAAACAATAGTGTTAATAAAGTGTTAACACTACTAAATTCTCAACAATGCAAAGGTACATACGTTAAGGGAAGGTGTCTCCACGGCTATATATCTATAGAGAGAAATCAGTATGTAGTCCTTATCGAATTAACAATGAATTGGCGCAAACATGTAAAGGGTTACATAAGGGTATTAGATCATAATGGTGTACCAGTACTCATTATGAAGTATGTAAATAGCAAGATTAGATATGTAAAAGGAGAAAAGAGCCTCATAGGTTTAATTAAATTACCTATAGACATAACATTAGGCGAGCTATATGGAAAAAAATAGAGCGTTAAAGATGCTTGAACAAGCATTAGTTCAGTACGGTTTCATAATGGCTCCATCAGAAATTGCAAATAGCATTGTAGAGGTCCTCCGTGAAAACAACTTAATTCACTACTTCCGTATATCTAAGGTTAATGAGTACTTGATACTAGAACTAAATACTACTCCATGTGAACACGAGTGTAATGCTCACTGTTATAGATACGATGGTTACAAAGACGAATATTGCCACTTGAAATGTGTTTATGAATGTAAAGAAGAGAAAATGAATCTAATACTAACAAAAATAAGGGTGTATTGAGGTTATCCAAGTATTGATGCTAGCACCGCCTTTGCAGAATGTAATCTATTCTCTGCTTGTATCCAAACAGCTGAGTTTCTAGATTCTATAACCTCATCTGTAACTTCTTCACCTCTTTTAGCTGGTAAGCAATGCATGAATATGTAATCCTTCTTAGCGTAGGAAACAATCTCTGAGTTCACTTGATACCTACTTAAATCTCTTATCCTCTTTTCTCTTTCACTCTCTTGACCCATGCTTACCCACACATCAGTATATATAACATCGGCATCTTTAGCAGCTTCAATAGGATCCCTAACAATAAATATCTGACCTCCACTCTCGCTTGCATATTCCTTGGCTTTCTTAAATATTTCAGGGTTAGGGTCATAACCAGGAGCAGTAGCTATGTAGAGAGCCCCTCCTAGCATTGCTACGGCAAGCATCAAACTATGAAGAACGTTGTCGGCACCATCACCAAAGAAAGCTATCTTCAGCTTTCTTATATCCTTCTTAAGCTCTATAATAGTCATTACATCGGCTATTGCTTGTAATGGATGCTCAACATCGCTTAAGGCATTGATTACAGGTATCTGAGCATGCTCTGCTAACTCAACTAGTGATTTATGCTTATATACCCTAGCAGCTATACCATCAACATACCTCTCAAGAACTCTAGCTGTATCCTTTATCGGCTCTCCTCGTGCCAGTTGCAACTCCTGCGATGATAGGTATAGTGAGGTTCCCCCTAACTGATGAATGGCAACTTGAAGGCTTACACGTGTTCTTGTACTATGTTTTTCAAATATTAACGCTAAAACCTTGCCATTGAGAATATTTAAGTTTCTGAATCCCTTATAGTACAGCTCCTTCATTTTAAGACTTAGATCAATTAAAGCGGTCAATTCATTTCTATTCAGATCAGCTATGGATAGCAAATCTCTACCACGTAAGCTCTCTACACCAACCATATGGTTTAACCCGTACAACGCCTATTTCTTGAACCACATATCTAGACTTGCCATGCTTCCTCTTATAAATTCTTTATATGCCTTCTCTAATCGTTTGATAGCGTTCTCTACTCTGTCCATAGAGAAGTCGTGCTCCTTAACAAGTATCTCCACAATCTTTTGCTTGTCAGGCTCCCTCCACTCAAGTTTGCTAACATCAACAACTACTGGATTTAGAAAATATGACTTTATCTTCAGAGGGTCCTCAGGGAATTTAGCTTGAGGCAAATACTTTAATGCCTTGTCTAAGGAACCATAAGTCTTTATCAGCTGCAAAGCTGTTTTTGGTCCTACGCCTTCAACACCATCAGGATTGTAATCCGTGCCTATAAGGATTGCTACATCTATTAGCTGCTCATACGTTATTCCTAGCGCCTTCAACAGCTTATCAAGCTCTATTAGTTCTGGCTTTATCTCAACATAAACTTCTCTGCCTGGTAATTTTCTCTTACCCGAAATTGTAAGATTCCTGACAAGCCTTGGCGAACCAAAAAGTAGAGAATCGTAGTCCTGGCTTGCTGTAGCCCAGCTCACCCCCTTCTTTGTTAAATAAGCCGCCTGAGCCTCTCCTTCCTCAGGAGCTTGAACGTGAGGAATGCCCATAGCGTCTAAAAGCTCCTTCGCATCTTTAACCATGTAGCTCTCAAGCCTTATGGCTTGAACAGCGTATTTTGCTGCTTCCTCTACACGGCCCTCTTCATAAGCCTTCTCAGCAAGTACCTTTGCCTTTTCCCTTCGCATCATTCTTTTCTCTATTTCAGCTTTCTTAATTTCGGGTGGCTTACCATCAAATACATACACAGGTTTTATGCCATTCTCTACAAGGTTTATGGTTCTGTAAAAAAGACCACTCAAATGGCTTGTAATCCTACCTTTAGAATCCATCAAAGGAGTTCCATCTGGTTGCCTTATAGCTGCAAGAAATTGATAGAGAGCGTTATATGCATCGAGAGCTACCACCCTCCTAGCTAGTACTCTCAAGTCGCTAATCTCAATTTTGCATTCGTTTGGAATAATATCTCTTAAATTAACACCCATTTTATCCTCCATAAACATTTTTGAGTTAATCAAGTTTTAAAACTTAATTCAGTTTCATTGTTTCTTTTGCTCAGCCTTCTGTATAATAAAAGAGGATTCTTTAACAGGTCTCACTCTAATGAACCCCTCAATTTCAAGACTCATTAGTATGTTTAGTAATTCGTTGTAGGAAACATTATACTCTTTACTTAAAACTTCTAAAAGTTCTTTGTCCATAACTTCCCCTTTCTTCTCTAGGTATTCTAAGACCTTCCCTTGAATCTTTCTCCTAATAAACATATAGTGTTCACACATTTGTAACCGGTATTGAATCTAAGGCATCTCGATAATTGTATGGAAGTCTTTCTTTTTAGGCATATAAAGATCTCTGTTACACGAGATAATACTGTAGTGGTGTAGTGACTTAAAAACTGTGTTAATTTTCTTTTAAATTATGAGCACAAATGATGCCATAGCCTCGAGCTTTTCTATTGCTTTACGCTCCAATTCTTGTTATATAGATTGCTTCTGCGTTATCGATCTCTTCAACGCCCTTAATTAGCTCCTCTAGCTGTTCTGTTCCTCCCTCTATATCTTCGGGCATTAGGAAGTAGAGGTCCAGAGCCTTATAACCAAATGCTATATCTGTTGCTTCCCACCTCATTAATGTGTACGGAGTATTGGAAAGACGTTCATTTATTTTTTGAATTATTGGTGTAAAGTCTTCAACAACGTCTTTGGGGTATGCACGAATTACTGCTATTACTCTACCAGGCATAAGTATGCACCTTACTCTTGTTTATGGTCCTTCAAAACCACAGTTAGGGCATTTATAACTTACACCCATTACTCTACATTTGTAGCAACGCCATATGGTTACCATACCGCATCTCGGGCATTTAAAGCTTACAGCTTTTTCGTCAGGTGGTATGAGCTTTTTACAGCTAGAGCATATCCTTATCGGTGCAGACTCAAACATTACAATATTTACCTTTGTTGCTAGCGCTGTAGCCAGTTTTATTCACCTATATGTTTGTCGATAGCATTACAGTCAGAATTATATAGTGTGCTGGGTCAGATTAAAAGCGTTCTCTGAGCAAAACCCTATAGACATTATATGCATATGCAAGAATACACAATAGCTGACAAACCCCTCAGTAGTTAAAAAATGATGGTGCACTACAATGGTTGATGAAGTGAAGATGGTTATTGCCGTTAGAACAGACATAAAGATGAGTAAAGGTAAGTTAGCGGTTCAAGTAGCTCACGCAGCTGTTGAGTGCGTATTTCTGTGCATGGAGGATCCTAAGTGTAAAGAACTACTTTATTTGTGGCGTAAACAGGGACAGAAAAAGATTGTTGTGAAAGTAAATAGTCTTGATGAGCTACTAGCACTAAAGAGTCAAGCCGAGAAAATAAACATTACTACAGCACTTATAGCTGATGCAGGGTTAACAGAGCTCCCTCCCGGCACTATAACAGCTTTGGGGCTAGGCCCTGCTCCTTCAAGCATGCTCGATAAAATAACAGGACACCTAAAACTACTATAAATCTAGCCAAAGAACATTTTGTAGTAGCCCTTTTTAGGTGTTTAAATAGTGAATATAGTAACAAACCATCTACTCGACCTTTTACTTGGGCTATACACTTATACATATCCACATGAACAGTCTATCGAATGCACAGAAAAAGTTATTGAAGTTCCACGCCCGCAGGGTTTCAGAGTCTCAGAGATTGTCAATGGTATAGCAATAGACGAGCTATATCCATCGATTCTCGCTGGTTTGAACAATAATCGTAAATATTGGGATGAAGCACAGGTGTGTGTCTTTATAGCTAGAAAAGTAAACCTCGATAGTCTGACCCTTGGTTACCTACTTCAAAAGAGACTACATTGTAAGAACTTCGCAATTCTTGGATTGAAAGAAGCCAAAGCCGAAGCCCACCAAATTGTTATCCTCACTAACTGCAGAAGAATAGAGAAGCACATACACCTTCATAGGGGAAGGCTAGACGTTGATGTAGTTCTATGGTTTTGCGCTAATAACATGCCTATATTGATTCACAACTTCAATAAGTTTCACATAACCTTTAATGTGAAGAGACCTGGGTGTATCCAATACATACTCTCTAGGGTTCATACCCTCATGAATAACAATAGTTATGTGCTCAACTTCTTTGGGTATCAACGATTTGGCACAAGAAACCCTATCACACACATATTAGGTAAGAAAATTCTTGAAGGGGACGAACACGGTTTTCTCGAACTATTATGCAACAAAGTTTTCAAACCCTCTGCACAAGCCTTAGAGAAAATTCTGTGTAGCCTAGATCCAGGCAAACTCCAAAAAACGCTTTCAAAACTTGCTTGCATTAATTATTACAGAAGTTTATTAGAGCTATTTGTCCAAGCTTACCAAGCATACTTATTCAATAAACTACTGTCAATGCTATGGCTAAATCTTTTAGAGAAATACATAGTAAGGGATGCATTGAAAAAATTAAAGCGTGACTACGCACATCTGCCTGTGCCTGGATATAAAACAAGAATTGATGAGAGAATAGCAAAAATCTATGATGAGCTGCTTGCAGAAGAAAATGTTAAACCTGAAATGTTCTGTGTAGAGATTCTTAGAAATAAGTGTTTCTATGGTGACTACAGAGAGAGTGTAGTTGCAATAGAGAAGTTTTACTTTAGAGTAGAAGGAGACAATGCATTGGAATTAAAGTTTTTGTTGCCTCCAGGATCCTACGCCACTATACTCCTTAGAGAAATATTACCAGTTGTTAATCCACTCATATACACATGAGCCTTACTATTACGGAATCTTGGTCAATGAGTAAGGAATAGCTTATGAATCTATATCTATAAAAAGCTTAGCTTAAATTGATGTCTCTATGGTACAAGCCTCTTCTTATCCCTAGGAAATAGTGTTACCTCCTTTACACTGCTTCTACCGGTCAACATTAGCAGTAGCCTAGAGTATCCCATGCCCCACCCAGCATGCGGAGGCATTCCATAGTCAAACCACTTAATGAAGAAACTGAAGCTTTCAACATTAAGACCTCTTTCTGTTAACGCCTTAATTAGCTGCTCCTTTATATGTATTCTGGAGCTGCCTGAAGCTAGTTCTAAATGCTTCCACACTAAATCAAAGCTTTCACTGAATAATGGATCATCATCCTTAGGCTTTGTATAGAATGCCCTTATTTTTGTTGGGAACTCTGTGATGAAGTAAAGTGGAGTGTTAAGCACTTCATTTAGTACCCTTAGATGAGGTGTTGAAAGATCTTCACCAACATTTATTTCGACGCCTTTAGACCTCAACATGTTTACAGCATCGACATACCTTACTCTAGGTATGGGTAGACTAACCTCAGGTGGTGTATAGTTCAGTATCTTTAGATCTTCTTCATTCTCTTGCTTTACAGCCTTCACAACCTCGTATATAACTTCCTCAAGAATCTTCATAACATCTTCATAATCCATAAATGCAGCCTCTATGTCAATGCTTATGAATTCCGCTAGGTGATAGGGGGTGTCACTCTCCTCCGCTCTCCAGGCTGGAGCTATTTCAAATACCCTTTCTAGCGATGCTGCTAGCAACTCTTTATAAAGCTGAGGACTTTGAGCTAAAAATGCTTCTCTGCCAAAATATATGACTGGAAATAGATTTGCACCACCTTCTGTTGCTGTCGCAATGATCTTTGGTGTGAAAACCTCTACAAATCCTTTAGATCTTAAAACCTCCCTAATAACACGCAACGCTGTGTCGCCAATTCTTACAATAGCCCTCATTTCTAGTCTTCTAATATCGAGCACTCTCTCCCTCAACCTTGTATCTAGATCTGCAGGAACCTTACCAGAAACGTCGAGAGGCAATGGCTTTTTGGCTAAGTTGAGAATCCTTATCTCTGTAGGCACTATTTCTACTCCCCTAGGAGCCCTAGAATCTGCCTTAACAACACCCTTCACTTGAATAACTGACTCTAAAGTTAACTGTTCAACAATATCAATAAGCTCTTTTTGTGCTGAATCTTTCGATACTGTAACCTGCACAAGTCCACTTCCATCCCTTACTATAATGAACTTTTTGCCGCCCAAATCCCTTATTTGATGAACCCATCCAGCTATTGTAACACTTTGCCCACTCATACTAGGTTCTATATCTTTGCACATTACACTCTTGTACTTAGTCTGCATTAGGATCACTACACCCAAGCCAATCTTGATCAGAACTAACAGATTAAAAACTTAAAACCGTAAACGCAAACACATCTCACTACTGGACTATAAAACCTTTAGCCTAATGATGAACAACGCAGGCCTATAAGAGCCAGATGATTGAACCCCTTTGTCTGATTTCCTTATAATTGAATTAAGAGCGGCAAACGCTTTTTAACCGGGCATAAAGATAATAGGATTTCGTGCGGGCCGGTAGCTCAGCCTGGAAGAGCGCTCGGTTGGCATCCGAGAGGTCCCGGGTTCAAATCCCGGCCGGTCCACCAAAACTTATTCATTCCTTATTCACTGCGTAGTTAGATACTGAGATCCTCATACTTCAAAGTATCGTATTACTTTTGCTGGACTCCGTGCATATAATATTTGTAGATGCTAATAACATTCGTATGGGAATGATGCATTTATGGTATCAGCGAGTAAAAGAAAAATTTCGTCAATAATAGCGAGGATGATAATCGATTTAGGGCTCATTGATGAGTGTAAGAAAGATTATATGAACCTCAAGGTTATTGCTCAAAAGCTTGGTTACTTGATTCAAAAAGTTGGTGGTCTTAATATGGGGTTAAAGTTTGTGTGGTTAACTAGAGGCCCATATTCAAGAGGTTTACAGAATTACTATTATAAGATTCAGGAACTGGTTTCAAAAGCAAGCGTAGATGACTCTTTTAATGAGCAGGAGCTAATGGCTATAGCAAGGGTGGAGGAGATGCTAAATAACGTGAGAGAAATTGTGGGAGGGTTAAACACAGAAGTGCTTGAAGCTGTTGCAAGCTTAATCATGCTTTGCACAGATGTATACCCACCTCCAGAAGATCCAGTGAATGAGCTTGTTATTAGAAAGAAGATGCCAAGGGACATCATTGCTAAAATACTTGAAGTTGTAAAATCCTATGGCTTCTGTTTACAGCATTAATACCTTAACAAGATTTACTTAGCCTAAGACATATATACGCTTTGAGAGAATATAGCAAAAGAATAATAGTATAGTAAACTAAAGTGATGTTTCTTGAATCAAAAGATAAAAAATAGAGCAAACATGGCAGATACGAATGTTACGAAAAGAATCTATGACGAGGTGCACGGATACATAGGTTTGACTGATGTAGAGCTAGAGGTTATAAATAGTGAGGTGTTTCAACGGCTAAGATTTATAAAGCAATTAGCGGCTGCATGGTATGTTTACCCAGGAGCGACGCACACCAGATTTAACCATAGCCTAGGCGCAATGTACTTAATGGGGTTAATAGCACAAAAACTTTTTGAATTAGGTTATGTGCACTCAGCTGAAGATATCCAGCTATTGCGTTTAGCAGCATTACTTCATGATGTAGGGCATACACCCTTCAGTCACGCTATTGAGAGTTACTACAAGAATGCCCTAGGTTTGGATCACGAGGAACTTACTAAGATAGTTATACTAGGTAGCAGTATAAGGGATGTCCTTGACTATTATGGTTATGATCCAAAAACCATTGTAGCCATTATTAGTGGGCATTATAGAGAACCTCTATATAATCAGCTTTTATCTAGCGAAGTGGATGTAGATAGAATGGATTATCTCATAAGGGATGCTTTACACACCGGTGTGACCTATGGTATCATAGACATGCAGAGGCTCATATCAGTTATTGTTGTTGATGGTGACGGAAATCTATCGGTCCTTGACAAAGGTCTTGACGCATTAGAGAATTTTTACTTAGCCAGGCTTCACATGTACAGGGCAGTGTACTATCATAAAACTGTCGTTGGATATGAACACTTGCTGGCAAAGATTTATGAACTCCTCTGTCAGTACTTTGAAGATTCGTTACTTCCTAAATCTCTAAATGACATAAAGAGACTTGTATCTGATGGTGACATAGCTATGTGGCATGATGACTGGCTTACAGGATACATAATTCAGAAATATAGAGATCGGTCAACGCCAGAACTATTGAGAGAATTGATAAGGGCATTTCTCTTTAGGAAAGGTTATAAGGTACTAATAGACTTATCAAAGTTTAGTGATAAACCATTAAGTGAAGATGATGGTGACATCAAGCTATTAAGATCTGTAGAGGTTAATCTCAAAAGTTTGCTAAACGATAGTGATGTTTCACTCTTCGTTGACGACATAAAGATTGTCGATGAGGATCCTCATACAATGCCAAGAATAATTGTAGGTGGCAAACAATCTATGCCTCTTACAAGCATTGAGAACACTATAATTTCTCGATTGCCTAAGAGATATCATGTGAAAAGACTTTATGTTTTGTCACGAAGCTTTGATAAGGCTCGTAGCCTTATCCAAGTTTCGTGAAAAGCTATGCTTAAACTGTTAGGCTTAGGTCTTTCAGCTGATACTGTAACTGTAGGTGTCTTGAAGAAGATTGTTGCCGAATGTGATGTTATTTTTGTAGATAGCTACACGAGTGTGTGGTTTCCAAATATTAGCATAATGCTATCAATGCTTAGTGTAACAGGAAAGACCATTATTGTTGCGAGCCGAAGGCACTTAGAAGGAGAAGGTATAAGGGATGTAATCAGATTAGCTCAGGAAAAGAATGTGTGCATTACTGTGGTGGGAGATCCTCTTATCGCAACAACGCATAGTTCAATAATTGTTGAAGCAATTTCACAAAATATTGATGTTGAGGTTGTGCCATCAGTATCAGTACTCAATGCAACTATATCGTTTTCATGCCTACAATCATATAGATTTGGCAAAATGGCTACCGTTGTAAGCCCAAAAGACGGAATTACATATGAATACCCCTATGATGTTGTGAAAATGAATCGTTCATTGAACCTACATACACTGCTCCTGCTTGAGATAGATGTAGAGAAAAACTATTTCATGAAACCCTATGAAGCGTTGAGCATCTTGCTCGATATTCAAAGCAGAAGATCTGAAACAACTCTCTCAGGCGATGATATAGTGATTGTAATGGCTGACTTAACAAGTTGCTCTCATAATGTATGGGTATCAACTATAAACGAGGTTTTGAATAATAAGCATGAATTCGGTTCTAATACACTGTACACCATAATTATACCAGCAAAACGTTTACACCCTATCGAAGAAGAATGCTTGAAGTATATTAGAAGAAAGAAACTTGCATACAGGTGTAGCATCAATGACAAAAAAGATTTAGAAACACTACTCCAAGCACTTCTCCATAGAAGCTCATTAGAGTTAATAAATCGAGACCTGACAAAGCCTAAAACTTAAAAACACGTCAAATAAATGTATCAAAACTGTGGTTATAGCCGCGGTAGCTCAGCCTGGTAGAGCGCCGCCCTGGTAAGGCGGAGGTCCCGGGTTCAAATCCCGGCCGCGGCTCCAGAAATTCAATTTTATTGCATATCTCATCCCTACTTTATCTTCCTCATACATACTAGTAATACTACACTTTAAATGAGAATAATATGCAGTTATGCAAAGGCGTTGGCATTAAAAATTGGTTTTAGCAGCAGTAATTTTGCAATAGGCATAATCATTGAAAGATTCACTTTAATTAACCATAGTATCCCTTTTACTATGATTACAAAACCATTACAGTTTTAGTCCTGCACTTCTAAGTCTATCGTATATTGCCTGCGCCTCCTCACCAAAGATCTCAATAGCTTTCGTAATCTTATTCTTGTCCAGTTTCACATTATTTCTTTCAATAAGCTCGAGGACAAATCTTATTTCACTTAGATCTTGCATTGCACCTCTCTTTGCTTTTAAAACAAGCCAACACTCCTTTGATATACATCTAATCTTTGTGTCATTGATATCATATTCCTGTAGACATAGATCTATTAGTTCTTGCGGTATGTAGAAATCTAGTATGTTTTCATAGAGTTCAACTGTGATGTCTGCGTCATCTACTCTTAATGTTATTGAGGGTGTTCCTAGCTCTGTTGTACCAGTGCTCCATCCTTTCTCCTCCGCTACAACAATTATCTTATTTGACTCCATTATAGGGCTCATACTTGTAACAAAAAGATCTACATCTCCTTCTAGTTGCTTATTTCCGAGCTCAAGATTTATACATGTATCTCCAATTATTATCCCTTCTATCCCTATTTCACTCAACTTTCTAAAAGCCTCTGCTAGTTGTTTGATTGTGTATTGCATAATTTTATCACTTTCCTAAAGTTGCTACTTCTTCATCGCTAACTTCTTCTTCTTAGGTCTTAGGTTAGTACTTCTGCATCTCCTGCATCTAGTTGCGGTAGGCGGATTTAGTGCACCGCATCTGCGGCATACTTTCTTATCTAGTATCCTTGCCTCAACAATCTTCGAAAGCTCTGGATCCAGTACTGGCATTCATTACACACCTCTAACTATGACTACCTTCTACAGTTACTAAGCTATTACAGGCTCTAATATAAGCTATTGTGAATAGCTGAGAGCACTTATGCTAGGCCGCTTTCTAGAATACAAGCCAACCAAACCTACAGAACCTTGTTCCGCTAAAAACTTAACAGCTGTTTACAACCTTGCGGCTGCGGATGTAATACTGAAAACCAAAAACAATGAGAATGAATATCCAGGAACAAACAGAAACACGTAGGTTGCAAAAATTTAAACTTATAAACCAAACAAAATTTCCATATACCTACGGTTTGTATGCTAGTATAAGAGGTAGTGCCTCAAACAATAGAGGCTGAGCATAAAGATGAGGATACCACTTGATGTAATATGTGTCAAGAGTGGTGTGCTGTGTCCACGATGCCGAAGACTTGTTGAGAGCAATACATATACGTGGCGCGAAGTAGAGATAATGAAACACCTACTAGAACTTGAAGAAACTGATCCCAACTTCAAATTCCTAAAGGATGCAACATACGTAAAAGCTTATGAGACGAACTCAATGATAGTAGTGGTGATTGACGTAGGCACTGATGTACCTCAACAAGCATTAATAAAGCTAGGACGTGTATTGAGCACCAAGCTAAATACAAGAGTGCGAATAGTAAGAAAAAGCAATCCAAGAAACATGATTCTACAAATAATAGCACCTGCAAGAATTGAGGGAATAAACCGCGTATGGACACCTGATGGTGACGTGCAGAACATTATAAGGATCCCTAAAACCGATGCAAGACTACTACCATCAGAAGCTTCCGAATTAGAACGCATACTAAGTATAATTCTCGGCGAGAACTACAGAATAAAGATAGACTAGCTCAAAGTAGAGAACGAAGAAATAATGATCAATTATTTGTTGTTTTCATTACAAATTCTAACTACTAATTATAGCTTCAAGACAAAACTTCTCCCTAGCTCCTTATTTGATTCCCCAAATTTGCTGAGCTTCATATGGAAATAACAAAGAAACAGCAAAAATTTGTGAACTTTAGTGGGCCCGCGGGGATTTGAACCCCGGACCTCCGCCTCGTCAGGGCGGCGTCCTACCAGACTAGACGACGGGCCCACACAATCACTAATATATAATTTAACTTTAAAATATGCCTTAATAAGCTTTTATTTATCTGTCTTTTACTGCATAACCGTAAATAATCCTACAAATCTCCCAAACGTAATATGTTATCAATATTAGAATGGAGCCGGGGCCGGGATTCGAACCCGGGAATTATCGGGTCTCCGACGGGCGATATAGCCGGAGTCTAAAACCCACTGCAGCCCGACGCCTTAGACCGCTCGGCCACCCCGGCTCGTATAGTTCCGAGATTATAGTATTTTAAGGTGTTTTGTGGGTAATAAGGTTATCGGCTTAATCTATTGAGCGTTACTAGTTAATGCTGGATATCATTGCATAGAAAGAAATTGGATGCCGCCGGGGGGATTTGAACCCCCGACCTCCCGGTATCTGAAACTTTTGAGCTTTCTTCAGCCGGGCGCTCTCCCAGCTGAGCTACGGCGGCGTCTTCAATAGTCTAGTTTCTACTGGTGACTGCTTTAAAAATTTTCTTTAAGAAGGTTTCTCTACTCTATGAAGTCCTGTGTTTGTATTTTTGTTGGGAGGTACGTGTCCATTAAGAAGTATAATCCTTTGCCTGTTAAAGCCTCTATTTCCAGTTTGCTCTGCTTCTGAAGGAATATATTTATCTCCTTTTGCCATTTCTCTGTTTTAAACCATTCGTAGTTTAGGAGCTCTTGCGCTCTTTTAATGTCTGCTTTCTTAGCCTTAATTATGAAGTTCTTTCTCTCCTCCTCCGTTAGGTAAGGTTTCTTGCCTTTATCGCCAAAGATATCTGTCATGCTGACACCTAGGAACTTTGCCTTTGGTGTTGCAAGTCTTTCACTCTCATATGATAGCGTTATGGATCCTATCCTAAACACGCTGTAGATGTACCATCCATAGGGGTCTGCATCTGTTAGTATATATACGGGAAGGTTGAGCTCCTCATTAAGCCTTCTAACAAATCTCCTTGTGGCTCTATCAGGTTGCCCTGCGCTTGTAACTAGAATTGCTTTATACTTTCTCCAAAAGCCTGCACGGTGAAGCTGTTGAAATACTGCGTCTTTCTCCACAACTAAGACGAACTCTGCATTTACATCGATGAACTCAATTAGATCGGGTGTGGGCTCAATAGCGTAAGCCCCGTGACCCATTTTGCTCAAGTCTATAACGTCGTCTCCTGATCTTATTCGCATATCCCCTACCACTTTTCCTTTCTCTTTGCTTAGAATCAGCATCTCTTCCCTTAGAAGACCTGTGTACACCTCTATATCCCTAAGGACTGCATCACTCTCTTTCTGCTCATCCCATGTATTCTCCTCCTCAGTCCTACCCTTATGATCTCTATACCTAATACTGTGCTTGCCTCTGTAATACAGATCTCTTATTGTTGGATACTCATTGTTTATCAAAGCTTCGTAAATTATTTTAGCCATTAGAGCGGTCTGCATAAACTTTCGAGCTTCTCTAACATCAAGAAAACTTCTCTCAAATGTTGCTGAACCGAGAAGAAGAAGCCCCCTCTCCTTATCGTATATTGTATTTGATAATGTTCTTTTTGGAATTACAAGCTTAGGTTCTTCACCGTTCAAAATAGCTTCAACAACTTTTTCAAATGCTTTAGCAAGCTTTTCTGCAGCAAGCTTACGTGCCTTTACATCGACTGAGGACATGAATTTCTTTGATTCAACACTCATTTAGCTCACCATAGAAACATTACTCTGTATGCATAACTATGTCCCATGGAGAAGAAATGTTCTTTATAGCATCACCGTACTTCATCTTGACAAGTTCAAATAGCTTCTTCTCCAGAGTTTCTCTATCAACATTGACAGGATTTGATTTTGCAAATGTTGCTAAAGCCCTCGCAACCTCTGGTATATACTTGATTATTGTGATGGCTTTCCTTATTGCTTCCTCTTCCCTCTGCTTCCTCATCAGGTAAAGCTTTAATGATCTTGCAACAGCTCTTACTCCCTCCTCAATTTCATGCTCTATTATAGGTACGTCAGCTATGCTCTCTTTACCTAACCCTTTATAAGGTATCTTCGTACCACATACATGAACAAGCACTGCTAAAGGTGCTGGGAATTCTATGCCATAGTATTTCCAATCAATATTCTCTGCAACAACTTTCCATGCAACATCACTTTTCTCGTCATATAGCAATGGAATTTTGTTTGCAAATCTGAGCAACATAATCTCTTCTTGAGGCTGAATAGCGCCTCCATATGCTATACCAACCTCAACTATTATTGCGTGCCCCTCATATACCACAGGCTTTCTGGTAATAGCATCCACAAACTCCGGCTTTAGTATAGCCTCCAATCCAATTTTAATGAGCTCTGCACCAATAGGGGATAAATGATCTGCACGCGGTCTTCTAAACTCATTATATTCCCGCAACGCCTTGACAAGCTTCTCCAAGTCCTCTTTACCTAGTGATTTAGGGTTTACATTGGGGTCAAAACCATATGTTTGCAGAAACCTTTCAGCTATCACTCTTCCAATTCCCTGGAACTCTTCCTCTAAGAACTCTAACAACGTCTGAGCCTTTGTTTCGCTTATCATAGATTTTAGCATCTCAAGGTCTACACCATGTGGATGAGGATGAGTTTCTTTTGGTGGTGGCGGCATCTTCTCAGTTACTCTACGATAAACTATTATCTCATTATCTGGAGTCTTCAATACAATGTTCGCGTATGGTGTTACTATTGCCGTCTTCTTAAAATACTCCAAAATCTTTTGCTTGGCTCTACCCCAATCTCCTTCAATAGCAACCTTCACTATTGTGCCATGCCACCCTGTTTTATTGGGCCACGAAGCCTTTTCGAGGATTAGAGGCTTATTCTCTTTAATGTCTATCATCAGCCTATACATGTAAACCTTGCTTGAGTTGATTGTGGCAGAAGTTATTTCTGCAGGTTCACCAACTGTCATCTGGCCATAGAGTATAACCATTTTTGCCCCAAGACCGAACAGACCTCTAGTCTGTCTAAGCACATACTTTGAGCTGAATAGAACCCTCCCAAACGCGTCTGGAATGTAGTTCTCTGGAATACCGATGCCATTGTCTTTTACGGTTATTCTATAGACATAGGGTTTCTGAGCATCTCTTTCTATTGTTACCACAATGTCTGGCAGTATACCATGAGCGTCTGTTGCATCTAGGGCATTCTCTACAAGCTCTCTTACAGATTGATATAAAGCTCTTACAGGGTTTGAAAACCCTGCTATCTCCTTATTGCGGTAGAAAAACTCAGCAGGACTTATACTCTTAAACCTCTCTACTACTGCCATTGCTAGGTAGCGCCCCCTCTGCTCACTCCACTTACATACTATTATATAATGTCTATGCTTTTAAGCAGTAATATTAAAGAGTTATTTAGAAACAATTGAAAAGCTCCTTAGCTACCTCTGATACAGTGCTGCATATGCAATTATTGGGAGAACTAACGTAGCATCTGCATATACAACAACGCTGCGAGCATTCTCCTTTAGTTTACCCCACGTAATAGCTTCCTTAGGTCTAGCTCCACTTAATGATCCATCCCATTCGACAGCTGTAGTTATGTAAACTACATAATCTAGTCCTTCATGAAACTGGGCCCACCAAATTGTGTGGTGCTTGCTAATGCCACCCCCAATTATTAGTGCGCCCATGCACTTTGCATGAAAGACTATATCTGCTAACTCCTTCTCGTCTTTGAACACATCAATATTCAACTTATTGAACTGACTAAATGTGAAGAGAGCTGTGCCAAAGGCTCCATCTAGAAATCCTGGTACATAAATTGGTATATTTTGTTCTGATGCAGCCTTGAGTATGGATCTCTCATCAGATATCCTCTTCCCTATCTCATACAGAATTTCTCTAATGCCATACACACGCGATGGATCCTTAGACACTAACTCCTTAAGCGTGTTATGCACAACCTTCTCTATTAGAGGTCCATAACTTGATACAGGTATATATATGTTACCTAATCTATGAATGCCCTTCCTATGCAACTCAATGTCATCGGCATCGAAATGCCCTTTGAGGTACTCTCCACCAAAGCTTTTTGCGATATCATGATCTATCGCGCCACAGGTTGTTATAACAACATTGAATATTCTCTCCTTTAGTAGCTGAGCAATAATCCCTCTAACACCTGTAGCAACAAGGTTGCCTGTAAATGATAGTACCCTCACATCGCATTTATCTCTAATCTCCTTCACTATCCTTACAGCCTCGTAGAGGTGAGATGCCATGAAGCCGTGTATATTCCCGTAGAGCTCTATTAACTCATCCACACTCATATTTTTCGAAAGCCAAGCATCTTTAACAGGTTGTGCTTCAAAGCTCACTCAGAGCCACCTCAACCTTATCTATAGGTACTTCAGACTGTGTCCACTTCTTAAGATTTCTTAAAACAACACTTCCTTTATTCAGCTCCTTTAACCCTATTATCATAGCATAGTCAAAGCCCATTTTAGATGCGTACTCCAGCCACCTACCAATTTTACTAGGTGTGGTTATCTCAACCTCAACTACAAACCCTCTTCCTCTAAGCTTACGTATAGCATCCCTAACGCTACTTGCATACTTTACGCTCTCATCAAGCAACAAAGCTAGTATAGATGGTCTGTGCACCAGCGTGTTAAGATCTACACCAATGTGTTGAAGTGCTAGCATCGTTCTTTCAACACCTATGGCAAAACCAGTGGAGCTGAGCTCTTCACCTCCGTAAACAACACTAAGGTTATCGTATCTTCCTCCACCAGCTATACTAATCACCATTCCTGGCACCTGTACCTCAAAAATTATGCCTGTGTAGTAGGCTATACCCCTAGCAAATATGGGATCCCACACAACCTGTGCTCCAAGCTTCTTTACAGAGTCAATATACTTCACCAATGCTTCGATGTCTTTTTCCATCTCTTGATATACTCCAGCATCTCTTAAGATAGACTCAAGAATTGAAACATCGCTTCCGTGCTCCTTCAACTCAGCGAGCCTTCTTAGCACCTCAGAATACTTGAAGTAGCCGCGCGACTCAAACAATGTTGCGGCTTCTTCCACAAATCCTTTATCGAGGAGGTGTAGTAGCTTCTCAGTTTCCTCAGTAGAAAGATTTGCTAAAGTCGCCATTTTCTTGAACGTGGCGATATTGTTTACCTTATATATGTGCCTGCTAAGATTAATCCTATCGTAGAACTCTTCAAGGATTTCAATAAGTTCTATGTCATAGTGTATGGTGTCTCCTCCAAGTATTTCAACACCTGCCTGAGTAAACTCTCTGTACCTGCCAAACTGGGGCTCGTCATATCTGAACACGTTGGCTATGTAGAAGAGCCTTAAGGGCTTAGGCAATGCCTTAAGCTCTCTTAGATAAACCCTGATAACGCTTGGTGTAACCTCAGGTCTTAATGCAACTTCTCTCCCTCCTTTATCAACAAAAACAAACATTGAGTTGCGTATCTCCTCACCAGATTTAAGGGCAAATAGTTTAAAGCTTTCAACTGTTGGTGTCCTAACCTCTCTATAGCCAAAGGATCTCACAACGTCTTTGAATGCGTCGCAAATCCATGTCAACACATCGCTCTCCGGTGGTGTATAGTCCTTAAAGCCTCGTATAGGCTCTAACAAATCCTTGTTCAAGCTATGCCACCTCCTCTATTAATTTTTTGAAAACTCATCTTTGTAACTTCATAGTATGTGACATCGCCATGCATATCAATGACTGCTATAAGAAATCTGTACCCCTGTTTCAACACGTTATCAACCATACTGTAAAGCTCTCTAGCCTCAATATCCTCATATTCATTAAGAGGCTTTATAATAGCTTTTTCATTAACAAGTACTACTTCCTTCTTACTAGGGCTTAGCATAACCTTCTTCCCTTTCTTCAGAAGATCCATAACTACAAGTAGCACGGTGTTATCTATTTCCCGCTGAAGCTTCTCAATAAACTCTACAAGTCCCAGCTCTCTACCACTTTCATCTTCAACAATAACTGCGTTAGCTAGTACAAGTCTTAATGCCGTTAATGGGTCTATGTTGGCACCCTCCTTTACAACTCCCTGTAAATCCTTAGGCACGTTTACGACTGGTCCAACAACTATCCTACCATCGCTAAGTATCCTAAGCCTTGTCTTTACCTTACTCATATCTGCTCTCCAAACTATCTAAATCTACCTATAGATCAGGATACCTTGAATACTACAACAGCAGAAAGACAATAAGCTTAAAAAAACTCTCTGAAGCCTCTAAAAACCAAACCGAAATATTTAATGAGGTGTCTATGGCGTGGCTTCCTATCCCCTAGTTATTAAAGCTGTTGAGTGGGTTAATGGAAAGGTTAGATGGCTTGATACTTCGCTTCTTCCACACGAAGAGGTTTATAGAGAGAGCAGTAGCTATGAGGATGTTGCTAGAGCTATAGAGAATATGGAAATTAGAGGCGCTCCTGCAATAGGTGTTGCCGCTGCTTTAGCTGTGGCTGCAACGGTGTATAATGCTCCTACTTCAGACCTTAATGAGTTGCGTACACTGGCACTCAGGGCTATAGAGCGATTGAGTAGAACTAGACCTACAGCATACAACTTGTTCTGGGCTTTAGACAGAATGAAGAGGGTTGTAATGGCAAGTCATAGCGATGGAGAGGGCTTGAGGAAAGCAATAGTTGAAGAGGCTTTGAGAATCTATCAAGAAGATATAGAGACAAACATTAAGATAGGTGAGATAGGTGAAAAGCTTATTGAGGATGGTGATACCATACTTACACACTGTAATGCTGGTGCGTTAGCCACAAGTGCATTTGGAACAGCTCTTGCTGTCATTAGGGTTGCTTGGTATAAGGGAAAGAAGATAAGGGTTATAGCAACAGAGACTAGACCTGTGCTTCAAGGTGCTAGGTTAACCGTATGGGAGTTAAAGAAAGAGGGAATACCTGTAACATTGATAACAGATAACATGGTTGGATATGTAATGTACAAAGGGCTCGTGAATAAGGTCATTGTTGGTGCGGATAGAATCCTCATGGATGGTCACGTAATAAATAAGATAGGAACTTACACTATAGCAATAGCGGCGAAGAGGCATAACATACCATTCTATGTTGCAGCACCAACCTCAACATTTGATCCTAAGTCTAAAATAAACGAAGTTGTAATTGAGGAAAGGAATCCTGACGAAGTTAGAAAAGTTTTGGGCAAGGTCCTAATAACTGTTGCAGATATTCCAGTACTTAACCCAGCATTTGATATAACACCGCCAGACCTTGTCTCAGCAATAATAACAGAGAAAGGGGTTGTTACCCCACCTTATACAGAGAACATTAGAAAGATTCTGGGAACAGGCATCTAACAATCTATTACCTCTTTTTAATCGCTTCAATTATCTTTACGGCTGTATCAAGCCTTTCTTCAACAATAGTCCCTGTAACCACAATATCTGCACCAGCATTCACAATCTCAACAGCTTTTTCAGGTGTTCTTATACCCCCACCTACTATAAGGATTGTATCCTCTATTACCTTCTTAACTGTGCTCACAACATTTTGAGGTACAGGTTGTGGTGCTCCAGAACCTGCCTCTAGGTAAACAAACTTCATTCCCAGATACTTAGCTGCTAAGGCATAGGCGGCTATTATGTTTGGCTTCTCAAATGGTAGAGGTTTGGCGTCGCCCATTATACTCACAGAGGTTGGCCAGTTGCCAACTATTATGTAACCTGTTGGCAAGACTTCTAGACCTATTCTCCTTATGATTGGCGCTGCAGAAACATGCGCCTTGATTATGTAGTAGGGGTTCTCAGAGTTTAGTAAAGATATGAAAAGAATTGCATCCGCATTTCTAGCCAAGCCCGCAAGACTGCCTGGAAAGAGTATCGATGGCCTGTTAAACTCTTCAACAACTGAGACCGCTTTCTCAACATCATCGATAAATACTTGTAGACTGCCCCCAATCAATATAGCATCTGTACCTGCATCAACAACAGCTTTCAACACTTTTTCTAACTGATCTATTCCTTGAACTTTTTCGGGGTCTATAAGCGTAAAGTGTAGCTTTGAGCCCGACTCAATTTCTTTCAATATGTATCTATAGACATTGCCTCTGAACTTCACCTACCACACCTTACTCTACAACACCAGGCTCAAGTTGTCTGCTTTGATAGTGCCTTCCTTAAAAGTTTTGAAAAACCTTGAAAAAGCACTTCAAGCACGATCTCCTTCACCTCCTCATGACCTAGCTCTAGCTTAACATATTTTTGCTCATTTAACGCTATGTAAAAACCCACAACATGGTAGCAGGGATACGCTCTCTTACCCCAAACAAAATGTATTAAGAAATCGCTACAGGTGCACATTCTGCATGGAGAAACCAGGTAATCTCTTTCAATACCCCGAAACACATACAGCTCAAACCCCGTATCAATATCCTTAACCACTACAAACCTTTTATTCCTCAAAGCCTCAACAAGCTTTGGATAATCCTTAAACCTACTTACAATCTCCTCTGAACATAGATCGATAGAGCTTCACCTGCACATCATAAGGCGTAGCTAGATGAGTCTCTTAGCTAAGTTTAAAGAATGAAAGGTTATATTTTTGAGGTAGAAATTCTAGAATCTGCGGCAAAAATCAAAATGATCATAGGTGATGCTAATCTATGTCATCTAGAAGAAGATCAAGAGTAGGAGTCTCATCTTATGTAGGGCTTATAAGGTTCTATGAGGAAGTAGAGGAGACTATTAAAATAAATCCATATTTATTGTTATTCCTAGCTATAGTAACACCGATACTGACGATAATTCTCATGAAAATATTCCGTCCACCTATCTAAACCAAGCTAAACATATAAAACAACTTAACAAAGAGACTTATGGGCTCCGGCCCGCAGGCTATTATGGGTTTAAACCCGAGGAAACACCATCCCCCGCGTAGCACCAGAGCCCCGCAAGGGGCTAGGGTAACACCCTAGGCTCTGGCACAGAAACGACACGGCTGCAAGCCGATGAGGATGAAGTGGCAAGGCTCCCTAGGCAACTAGGGGGCAGCAAATCCGCAGACAAGGCTTGCAGATGCGGTGAAACGGCCAACCTCTGGGGGGTAAGGCTGCCTCCCGATGAAGGCTACGTGATTGGGAGGTGAAGCCGCTTAGCCAAATATAGCCTAAGTACAGAAGATGGGTTATTGCGGGCCGGGGCCCCGCACCTTACTTGCTAGATAGCAACAAGCTCAATACCTGTATCCTTATACCTGTGTGCTCTTTTCCACAGGAACTAAGGGGGTCAGTAATACCACGTAGGGTTTTGATCTATGATTGCTTAGAGCCGTTTAATTGTAGAGACAGACCCCATTTCTACATGTGTGACTATATCTCGCATTAGCTAATGCTACAAGATGTTGTCATAATGTTTTGTACAATGTTTATAATCAATTCTATAATTTTGTTTGTATAAAGAATAAAATAAAATTGTTATTTTCTTCACAAGTGCTACGTACTAACAATCATAGCTAAAGTGAAAGACACTTACACACACATAGTGCATATGAACTGGTGGGGTCCGTCTGATTGTGGGAAATAAGTGGGCTCTACAGGAACTCAAGGGGTTCAATAATTTGAGTTGCGCTGGCTACAGGTATTGGCGTGAACATCCATAAATAGTGCTCTCTCCCATATCTTTCGACAGGCTTAACTAAGTGTTTCTGTGCATGTGGGGGAGGTAGATAGAGGGCGTGACTAAGGGTGTGAATCTCAGTTATGCAATCAAGTACGGGATTAAGTATAGTTATATTGCAGTGCTCGCACTCATAACCCTTACCAATACCTTTTCTCTTCATTCTCCTACCACAGTGTGGACATGGCGGTGCTTTACAATGTACCTTTCTGCTAATGCTCAGTAAAGCAATTTTCTCACCATGAAGCACTTGTACGCCGTTCCACAATTTAACGTGTCCCTGCACCTCAATAAGATCACCAATATCAAGATTGGATGCTACCTCAGTTAATTTGCTGGGCTTAAAAAATGCTACTAAGATCTCACCGGTAGAGTCAAATACCTTTACCAATACAGCACCACCTTGAAGTATCTTAGGTGTTGAAACCACAACACCTCTTATCTTTCCAGTTCTGAAGGGTCTCAAAGAATCTATGGTTCTAGCGACTGCATGGCTATCTGTTCCTTGATTGGTTCTAAAGATGGTCCACGCAGCTATAGGTTCACAAACCCTTATTACATGTAGCCCAATCTTCAGTGTCTCAGGATCTTCGCCTCTTATTCCATAGAGAATAGGGTCTGGGCCGTGAGGCGCTATTAAAACTCTATCCTCATTATAGTCATAATTATTGAAGGTACTTCCCCTAGTTAATTCATCGAAAAGCTTCACACTATTCTCATCAATACACCTATCCCTAGAATACATCTTTCTAGACCTATACGTTAGTAGTTCGTATGTGTAGTCAGACTCTTCATCAAGTATCCAAGTAATAGCTGCTAAGGCCCCTACAAGACCCCGCTTGTTGAATCTTTTAGAAAAAACAATACCTCTCCTACTAAGCTTTAAATATAGATCCTGATCAATAAAAGCAATGTCTGATACAGCTTTCCGATAAATCCACACAAGACCATTTAATGCAGTGTGACGTGCTACAACAAGTCCCGGTTCAATACCTGTGCTTTCCGGTTCAATACTCATCTTCTTCATGTAGTCATCAATGAGCTCCTCAAGCATCTCCACAACGCTTTCAAGGTTCTCTGTAATTTCACAAGGAAGTAGAATTCTCAGTGCTACAGCTCCATTTCCACGCGTCTTCCATGGTATGGAAGGGTTAAGCCTTACAAGGTTCGGGTAATCGAATAGCATAGTACTCTTTATTTTGCTGGCCAAAGAGTTGAGAAGATATGTTGCAAGATGTGTTGTACAACCACCTGTATGTGAATCGAAATCGTCTAGACCTACATCGATAGCACAAAAATCGGTGTTGTTTTCCATGGTTGTACAGATCTATGCATAGTACATTACTTTTTGGTGAGCGATTCTACAACTATTAGAGTTATTGTGGACCTAACCTTTGGGATTTTCCTAAGAGTTTCTGAAATTGCCTTTCTTAACTTCTCAACAGAATCGGCTTCAACTTCCGCTACTATATCATAGATTCCATAGACCATGTAGGCGTCTTTCACATTCTCAATGTTCTTCACTTCATTTAATACCTCCTCTTCTGCACCAACTTCTGTATTGATTAACACTATTGCTTTGGGCATCTAGGCTCACACAATTATTAGTGCTAATGTTAGAGGCATAAAAGCCTCTATGTCAGATCCGCATCATCTGCTTAAGTAAAATGTTAATTAGTGTCTAAGATTTATCATCGTTTTCAAGCAATTTGTGTAGCTCTGTCAAGATCTTTATATCCTCTCTGAGTTCAGGGAAGAATAATTCACGTTGAATTCTCTCGACATCTTCATCTGTTTTAGCCTCTGAATAAAGCTTTAATGGGATGCTATTCAACTGAATAAATGTGGACCCCCATTTAAATAGAGAGGCAATCTTGTTTGCCTCCTCATCAAAGCCCATGATTATCAGCGCTGCTATCACAGCCTCAGCAGTACTTAACCTAAACGGTTTTCCATAGTTCACGTTATTAGCTGCTAGTAGAATCGGTAAAACTCTTTGTTGTCCCCTACGTAGCCTCTTCAAGGTTTTTACACCTCTTTTCCACGATACATCAATGGCTACAAGACCACACTGTTCAGCATAGTACCGATCAGCGCGCTTTAGGTATGAAGCGGCAAAGGGGTTGAGAACCACCGAGCATGTTGGGATCTCCTTAAAGCTGTATACCCTCTCTGCAACACCATGCCTAAGCATCTTCTCAGCTGTGCAAGCATCTGGTGAATCCTCATAAGCTGTGTAGACTAGGATTTTAACCACTCTTTCTGCACCTTGTTACTTTGGGAGATGCTAAGCAGAGTAATATACCCAAATAGGTATAGGTAATTTAGATAAACACTTAATATGCTGAGTCAACGAGAGTAAAACAGAGATAAGACTATAATAGGGCCCGTAGTCTAGTCTGGTAGGACGCCGCCCTCACAAGGCGGAGGTCCGGGGTTCAAATCCCCGCGGGCCCACCTTCAATAATTATTGTTGACATTTTGAATAGACTGAGTACTTTATTATTTGTAGTTTGTAAATGTCTTATTCTGGAAAGTGTAAGGGTTTTAGGTAAATAATGTGTAACGCTAAGTATGCGTTTAAGGTATAGGTGATGGTAGTTGATCGATGTTTGTGAAAGGTTGTGGAGGTATATAGCAAACTTTAATGAAAGTCTGAAAAGCTTGAAGATTCTAGATTCTTCTGCACGTCACATAGTTGATCTGGCAATGGCTTACTTTAGTGACTCGCGTTACTATTATGAGAAGGGAGACTGTGTAACAGGCATTGCAACAATTTCTTATGCTGAGGGTTTACTGGACGCTCTTCGCAGTCTTGGATTGATAGAGTGGAGCTGGGTTAAAGCAAAGGAGGTGAGAGTCTTCGCTGCAGGCTCATTCGATGTTCTTCATCCAGGTCACATAGAGTTTCTTAAATGGGCTTCAATGCAAGGTAGCAAGCTATTCGTTGTTGTTTCAAAGGATTCTAACTACACTAGGATTAAGGGTGTGGAACCTATTTTTAAAGATTTTGAGAGAGCAATTATTGTAGGGGCGTTGCGGTACGTATATAAAGCTTTTGTTGGGTATGACGATTTTTTGAAATCTGTTGAGGAGGTGAAGCCAGACATCATTGCCTTAGGACCTGATCAGATTGATGTTAATGAGCTTGCAAGGGATTTGAGGAATAGAGGTATCGAGGCGCATGTCGTAAAAATGCCTGAGAGGGTGCTAGGGTACTCATCGTCTAGTGTAAAGGAGAAGGTTTGTAGTGTATGGTGTAGGAGCGGAGCTCAAAATAGAAGTAGTATTTAGTTACATGTTGTATGCTAAGGTGTAGGAGTCTAGAATATTTGGTACAAGCACTACAGCCTCTTCTATTCCTAAGCTTTTCCCTCTCTTCTCTATCTCTCGCGCTAATGAAGTGATAGCCTTCTTTTCTCCATGAACCAGAATAATCTTTGAAGGCTTCGGCTGTATATGCTTTATATAGTCAAGAAGCTGTGTCCTATCTGAGTGTCCTGAGAAGCCCTCTATTGCGTAAACTTCCATCTTTACCTTTACTATCTCAACCTTTCCTTGCTCATTTACAAAGGCTATTTCCCTAGCTCCATCTCTTATTCTCCTACCTAAAGTCCCCTCTACTTGATAGTTTACAAAGATCATAGAGTTGTTTGGGTTTGGAGCCATAAGCTTAAAGTATTCAACAGCAGGTCCTCCTGTTAACATGCCTGAAGTAGCTATGATTATGGCTGGTTCAGAGCTTTCAACTATCTCTGTTCTAGGTTCTCTACCTTCAAGTCTTACAAATGTTTCAAAATCGAATGGATTCTCATTGCTTCTTATCCTCTTCTCAAGATCCTTCGAAAGTAGCTCGGGGTACATGGTGTGTATTGCTGTAACCTCATGTATCATACCCTCTATGTATACAGGCATCTTTGGTATCTTGCCCATCCTCATAGCATCTGCCAGTATTACCAGAATTTCTTGTGCTCTTCCAACTGCAAGTGTGGGTATCAGAACCTTTCCTCCTCTTTCATAGGTTTTACGAATAATTTGAAGTAGCTGTTCTTCAGCTTCTTCCCTCTTGGGCTGGTCTGTTGCGCCGTATGTGCTCTCCATTATTAGCGTATCCACACGTGGAAACTCGTAATCTGCTCTATCTAGAAGTCTAGTTCTGCCAAACTTCATATCACCTGTGTACACAATATTGTGGAAGCCATTCCCTATGTGGAGGTGCACTATTGCTGAGCCAAGGATGTGCCCAGCATTGTATAGTGTGAGCCTAATGTCTGGAGCAATGTCTGTAACAACATTATACTTCAGCGTTATTGTATGTAGCAGCATTTTCTCCACATCTGCTAATGTGAATGGAGGTTCTTTGCCCTCCCTCTCGGTGATCTCGAGGAAATCCTTCAACAACAGCACTACGAGATCTCTTGTAGCTTCAGTCATGTATACAGCTCCTTTGAAGCCGTACTTGAATAGGTATGGTACAAGCCCTACATGATCTAGATGTGCGTGTGTGACTATAATGGCGTCTATGTCTTCCGGGTCTATTCCTAGGAGATCCGCTCTTGGAAATGCATTTGGCGAAAGCCCTCTGCCAGGGTTAAGACCAAAGTCTAGTAATAGCTTTGTCTCTGCAGTTTCAACTAGTATTGCTGATCTTCCAACTTCTTGAGTGGCACCAAGGAATGTTACCCTAACAAAGTTATTTCCATTCTTTGCTAGTAGAACCTCTCTATAGATGTTCTCTCCAACCTCTCGTAGGAATCTTAACCTGTAGTCGCTGCGCATTAAGTAGCTTTTGGTGATTTCCTCAAGGATTCTTGATCTAAGTAGCGGTGCCCTAACTATTCTAGGTCTCCACCCTGTGTAGACAATGATCTCTCTGCTTTTGCTTTCAACAAGGTCTGGGTTCTTAGCTATTATAACAACCTCTCCGAGCACATGATCAAACTCTATATCCTCTACACCAGCCTCAGGAGGAATAATACTTCTTAGGTACTCTCGAACCTCTTTCTCAGGCTTACGTATTGATGGATCAGTTCTAACAACAATTCTCTTCTTAATAAGCTTAGCTATCTGCGCTACGACATTTCCTTGTTCAAGCAGGAACTGCGGGTTCTTAACATATATAGCTATCTCAGATCCTTCAAATTCTAGCCTTGTTAGCTGTGCTGATGGAGGTATCGACTTTAGTATCACTGACCTTATGTATGTAAGGTCTATGTTGAAGCTCATGCTGTTATCCTTCCAAGAATCTTCTTTATCTCATCAACTGTGAATGTGTATTCCCTGTAGAGATCCTTTCCTATAACAACAGCATCTATACCTATACCACCGCTAAAGACGTCTCTTGCAATTGCTGAGGCAACAGCTTTTACAGCTAGTTTCACTGATTCCTCTACACCTAGATCAGGCCTGTAATCAGCCTCTATAACACCTATAGCTATCGGTGATCCAGACCCCGTAGCAGTAATCTTCTCCTCTGTTACATCACCGTAGGGCTCTATGTTGAAGAGTTTTGGTCCTTCGTAGTAGTCGTAGCCTCCTAGGATTAGCTGGACTATGAATGGGAAGTACTTGCTCTCATTGAGTATTAGCCCCAGTATTGAGGCCATGCTTCTAAGAGGCATAGGCCTTCCATTAAGTAACTGGTAGTACCACGCCTCAGCCCTAATATAGTCTGCCAGAACTTGGGCATCGGCAACCAGTCCTGCTATGGTTATTGCAGCTCTGTCATCTATCTTTATTATCTTCTTCACAATTTTGTGGGCTACATAGATACCTGCTGTAGCCTTTTTATCTGCAGCTAGCACTACATGATCTCTGAATACCATACCAACTGTTGTCGTTCCTTTCAATGCTTTGTCTATTAGCTCTTTTACTCGCTCTGAATTCTTTCTTAGAATCAGATCTAACGTTTCCATGGTTATAGACCTTAAACTACTCTTCTAGAAACGTGGTCACCGATTCTGCGCATTTTTCTTTTCCTGTGTAAGCTTAATAAGTTTGAATAACGAAAACGAGAAGGAGGTGCACGTTAATTGCTGAACGTTCACGAGATTTATCTACCTATAAAAGTTGTTGTTGGTGTTAATGTACTTAAGGATGTTGGGCAATACGTGAAATCCATCTCAATAACGGCTTCAGCAACAAGAGCGCTTATTGTTTCAGGAGCTGGTGAAACAAGGTCATTTGCTAGGATTGTTTTGGAGAGTCTTCAGCAACAACATATAGACTCTTGGAGTGTTACCGTATCGTCTGCTACTATGGATGATGTTGAGAAGGTGAAGAGCGTTGCTAAAGAGGTTGATGCTGACGTTATTATTGGTGTTGGAGGCGGCAAAGCCATTGATGTTGCTAAATACGCTGCGCACATACTGGGTAAATCGTTTGTCAGTGCACCTACAACGCCTTCTCACGATGGTATTGCATCTCCTTTTGCTTCTATAAAGGGTAGTGGTAGGGTAACATCTGTGAAGGCGGCAACACCTGTGCTCATTGTGGCAGATGTTGAGGCTATGTCTAGGGCTCCTAGGCGCAACATTATAGCTGGGTGCGGCGATTTGCTCGGAAAATTTTCGGCTGTATTGGACTGGAGGCTAGCCCACAAACTTAGAGGTGAGTACTACGGCGAGTATGCAGCGTCTCTAGCACTGTTATCAGCAAAGCATATAGTTAGGTATAGCAATATGTTTAAGGCTAAGCAAATTCCTCTAGAGGCTATCAGGATCCTTGTAGAGGCGCTGATCAGCAGCGGGATTGCCATGGCTATAGCAGGCTCGACGAGGCCTGCTAGCGGTTCTGAGCATCTAATAGCTCACGCAATAGATGCTGTCGCAAACTATCCAGCACTACACGGTGAAGAGGTTGGTATAGGAACTGTGATAGCGCTGTACCTGCATGGAAGGAACTGGCGCAGAATTAGAGACATATTGAGTGAGATAGGTGCTCCTACAAAGATAAGCCAGATCAATGTTTCTAGGGAGCAGATGGTTAAGGCACTTACAATAGCTCACACAATTAGGCCTGAAAGGTATACGATACTGGGTGAGAAAGGGTTTAGTGAGGAAGCAGCTGAGAAAATAATCGATGTGCTAGAGCTTGACTAGGTCAGCTCAGGCCAGGCAACATCACTACTCAGTTTGGAGAGAATTCATCACGTTTTAGAGGCTTTCTCAAACTTGTCTATATATATCACAGTGTCGTACTTGCCTATATACTTGTAGATCTCTTCAGCTACAATAGCTTTTACCAGTTGTAGGTCTCTATCGAGCAGAATCTCTTTGGGAATCTCAATAGTTACAGCCTTAGTGCTGTGGTCAATGGTCACATTAAATCTCTCTATAGGTATCCTTCTATACCTCCTATGCAACAAATGCTTTACCTTCTCAACATCATCCTCTATAACCTTAACAACTTTGTACCTGCATATAAGTGTCTTTCCAGCGAGGGGATGGTTAAAGTCTATGAGTACTCTGCCGCCCGTAATAGCCTTTACAATGCCTACCTGTCCATCTATCTCCACAGACTTCCCAACCTCAGGAATTATGCCTCTCTTAAGAAGCTCCCTAATATTTAACACTCTAACCTTTGACGAGTCTCTAACACCATACGCTTTCTCTGGTGGTATTTCAACTTCAAACTCTTTACCGACCTCCCCATAGCTCTCTATATGCTCTTCAAGACCCTGAATAATCCTGTTCTCACCAACAATAACTAGGAGGGGCTCATAAACTCTGTCTGCCTCCCACTTATTCTCCTTCTTAGCCACATCCTCTATAGTAGTGTCTATCAGCTCTCCCGTATCTTTAGACCTAATTATGTAGTCTATTAAAACAAAGCTGTTTTTCTGTATAGCCATCTCAACCAGCCCATAACACTCAAAGAAGCTTCTATGCAGTAAGTTAAAAAGCTGATACATTTCATACAATCCTGGGTTGGACTACATGACTATTGAAATTGAGGTCAAGGTCAGGATTAGGGATCCAGATGAAGTTGAGAGAAGATTACAAGGGCTTGGAGCAAAGCTTATTGATATTGTCGAAGAGGTTGATAGCTATGTTGATCTAGCTCCCTGCATAGATATGAGGAAGCAGGATATGGCTTTGAGGATTAGGAAAAGGAGAAGCCTAGTAACAGGAGAGAGCATCAATGAGCTAACCTTTAAGGGTAGAAGAATGCCAGGTGCTGTGAAAGCGAGGAAGGAGATAACAGTCATAATCAGCGATGGTGAGAAGCTTTTAGAGATTCTCCGAGAACTTGGCTTCAGCAACATATACACAGTTTCCAAGACCAGAAAGATCTTTGCTTTGGAGGATCTAAAAATTTTCATAGACAATGTTAAGGAGTTGGGAACATTTCTAGAGATAGAGGCTCCAAGCACCATGAACATCGAGAAATTTAGGCAGGTCATCAAGGATTTATTCAATGTTCTTGGAGTTGATGAAAGCTGTATTGAGAGTAAAACGTATTTAGAGCTGTTGCTTGAGGGTAGAGAAGGTATAGAGGGTGAAAAAGGTTCTTAAGTTAAAAATATTTTGTTTAAAAATGTTTAAAATTATTGAATTGTTTAGCTAGCTAGCTTCCTTCCTAGCTGTATCGCTGCGTAAATTGATCCTACAGCAGCTATCAATGCTAGTATCAATGCAATTATTACGTAGGTCTGTAGCGTTGATGTGGCACTATCAATCTTACTGCTTATTGCACTAGCTGCAGTGTCAACCTTACTTGTTACACCATCAACCTTACCACTTACAGTATCAATCTTGCTACTTAATGTGCTTGTAGCGCTGTCTACCTTTGATGATAAGTCACTCACTTTCCCTGCAAGAGCGTTGACATCATCTTTTGTTGCAACCTTACCACTTAGGTCACTTATCTTGTTAGCTACGTCAGATACTGATGAAGCTATGCTGTCAAGCTTTGATGATAGTGCACCAACATTGCTATTAATTGTGTTTGCTGCGTTACTAATTGTTGTTACTGCACTCTTCAAATCAGATATTGCACTGCTTAAGCTGCTCAGCGTGTTCTTCACATCGTTTACTGCACTGTTTACTGCATCAACCTTGGTAGCTACATTATCGACTTTACTGCTTACGCCATTCACTGCATTGCTTATACTGTCGATCTTGCTAGATAGTGTATCGATCTTGCTTGACACAGCACTTACGCTACTTGCAACACTGTTGAGTGTGCTACTAATACTCTTTAGTGTGTCGCTTATGCCACTAAGTTGCGATGTTACTGCTTGCTGTAGTGAAGCTATGCTGTTCTTAATATCGTTTGTAGCTGTATCTATCTTGCCGGCTAGTACTGCTATAGCATTGCTTAGGTCATCCTTTGTTGTTAGGATGCTCACGTTGTTTACTACGAACACGTAGCCAGACATTGTCTGCCCTACTTGTGCTGCTGTTCCAGGCTTTGCATACGCTAGGCTAATTGCATATGCTCCAGGCTCTAGAGCAGGTATGAATAGCCCTAGCTTCGGTGTGAATGGACTTACTAGCACACCGTTGCTATCAGCAGTCCACTTCTGCACCTGCATGTTGAGTGTGTACGCAGCGTCAGTATCGTTTATCAGCATAGATAGTATTGTTGTGCCTGGTGTAAAGCCTGTTCCAATAACCCTTACAAACCCTGGACCCACTAGCACTGGTGCTACGTCCTTCTCAAGGTCTAGTAGCATTATCTTTGGATAGACGTATGGTACCGTGTTTGGCACTATCGTTGTGTAGTTGTAGAAGTCTGTAACTATTATCGTTCCGCTAACACTACCCACAACAGTTATGTTGTAGTTGCCTTCTGGTACTGTTGGCACTACAAACTCTATTGTCACTGTTGAGGTGTTGGCTGTAACTGTCTTAACCTGTATTGTTCCGAAGTATACTGTTAGCATTTCACCTGGTGATACACCTGTTACTACAATCCTTACTATGTCGCCTAGATAGTCGCACATACCGCCATAGGTTACTACCTTAGCGCAGTAGCTCACACCCTTTACTCCTAGGCTTGTATCGCATGGGCATACAACTATTCTCTGGTTGTTGTAGCCTGCACTAACCTTTGGCTCTACCTTTGCTGGTGGTTTGAATGGTGGTGGATATACCATGGTCCAGTAAGCCTTAGCTCCAACAATTATAGCTTCGCTGTATTCATAGCCCCACTTATCAATGCCCCATAGGTAGTGCACTCCAAACGTAGCGTCGCTTGGTATTGTAACTTGGAATGTGGCGTTACCGTCTTTGCCTAGGCGCACAGTTGTTAGTAGTCTTATCTTCTCCCAGTACACATCAAGATAGTTATCGTCGTAACCTGGTGGTATGTGACCCCAGTATTTGCCTGGAGCATATCCATAAGCAGCTACAGTGATGGTATCTCCAGGTCTTATGACGCCTGATGTTAAGACTACTAGTATTGGTCTTACAATGTAGTAGACGTTCCTGAATGTGAAGCTAGGTCCTGTTGTTGGCTCTCCAGTTACTGTTAATGTTGCAATCCCTGCGCTTGCATCATAGCTCCAAGTTATGGTCCACTCAATACCTGCATCTGTAAACTTTAGTGTTGGTATGGATACTATTGTGTCAGTTACACTCATGTTAGTTGGGTACACATAGAGTTTTGTAATTGTTGTGCCTGTATCTGCATTTGTGTATGTTATTGTTAGGTTAGCGCTTGTTATTGTTAAGCCCCACTCTCTCAGTACTAGCAGTATCTGGTTCGGGTAGATGTAGAATGATGCCCAGTACCTATACTCACCAGCTACGGAAGGTTGTGTTAGTGTATAGTCATTTTGTGCTATGTTGAACCATATGTCTGCTACGTATGCACCTATATCACTATTTAGTTGAGCTGTTGTTGTTGTATTGAAGAGTGTTACATATGGTAATGTAGTGGTGTTGTATAGTGCAAATCTAACGGTCTTCGCAGTTGCATTCTCTACGTTTGCTGCTAGCTGGTATGTCTTGCTACCTACCTGGATGCTTATCCTTAGGACCTCTGTCAGCGTATATGCCATTGTGGAGGCTTTCTGTACATAGCCTAGAGTGCCTGCTACATAGGATTTTGCTGTTATTGACGCTCTAGTCCCTAGAGCAGATGCTATAGCGCTTTGTGATATTACAACAGTTCCACTTTCACCAAGTAATATGTATGATGAGTTTGTCAGTGTTTGTGGTAGTGGAGCCTCATAAACTATTGGTACGTATAGACCTGCAGTCATGTTTGTCTTGAGGTACTGTGCCAAGTTGCTTACCGTGAAGTATCCATAGTCATTGGTTGTTGCACCTACGCTGAAGGTGTACCTAACGTTAGTGAAGTTAATGTTCCAGAGATCTATCTTTGTAACAGCTACGTTAGGATCAAATCCATAACCAGTTATGGTAATGCCTTGAAGCTCACATACCTGCGCATCGCACCTACCATTGCCTTCTCTTGGTGTTATAACTACCTGTGGTACTATAGATAGTGTTCCAGCCTTTGCGTATGTGAGGTTTGTTTGAGTAGCGATTCCAAGTACTGAGTATGTTCCTCTAGGTAAGCCATATCCTGTCAAGTTTACTAAGTCTATTGTTGTGCTAGCAGTTCCATCACTCCCTACAGTAACAGATGTTGTGTAGTTAACTGTTATAGGCCCTTTGAACTGTACTGTAGTTATTGTGTCGCCTGGTATGTAGCCTAGGAACTTGATTGTTACAGTATTGTGATTGCCAAATGGATCTACAGGGCTTGTCTCAATTGGTGATACCTTTACTTTTGGCGCTATTGCAAATCCCTTGAATTGTGTTACTCCTGCTGCGCTAACAACTGCATAACCTACTAATGAGTTGGACGTTGTGTTAACCTGTACGTTTGGCAGTGACTCTGGTAGTGTTAGGTATACTGTGTATGTTCCTGGTGTTGGTGGTACTAGCATTGTTGATGCCCATACAGTTGTACATGCCTGGTCAGCGCATAGGTATACGTATGTTGTTGCAGACATTGTGACATCCAGTGTTATGGCCA
>JAPWUB010000120.1 GCA_028275745.1 Desulfurococcales archaeon
GCAGCTAGAGGAGCTTAAGGCTAGGAGGAATTACTTGAGGGAGGAGCTTAGGAAGAGTAAGAAGCGCCTAGAGGAGCTGGAGAGGCTATGCAGTAATGAGTGAATACAATGCATATATAGGTATAGATCTTGCGGCAAAACCTCACAGATGCACAGGTTTTGTGGCTATTGCTTCTACTGATCTTAGAGTTGTTGAAGCTGTATGTCTGGGAAGCGACGATGAGATAATAAACAGCGTTAGGAAGTGGGGAAGAGCTGTTGTAGCTATTGATGCGCCTTTTGGATTTGGTAATGGCTTTATTAGGAGTATTGATAGGAAGATGATTTCGCTCGGATTCAGAGTTTTTCCGCCAGGATTCTCCCATATGAAAACATTGACTACAAGAGCCATTGAACTTGTTAAGAAATTAAAGAGCCTTGATGTAGTAGTCTTAGAGACTCACCCCAAAAGCGTATTAAAGAGCAGTAAATGCAACAATGTGCAAGAGCTCTCCGAAAAGCTTGGTATAAAAGAGATTGAGAAGGCATTAAATGGTGTAAAAGATATTGAAGATGCTCTGCTTGCTGCAATAGCTTCGCTATGCTATGTAATCAACTGCTCATACAAGGTTGAAGATATTGATGGAACTATATGGCTTGTAAAAGAGTTGTGCTGAAAATAGGCTAAGCCTCTACCAATTCATAGTCCTGCTCGATTGGTCTGCCCCTGTTGTCTACTAGCCCCATTACCCATTTTCTGCATGTCTCTAGGTCTCTGAATACGAATGTTCTTGGTACGTAGTGTATGAATATCTGGTTAGTGGCTTTGTCTAGCCCTAGCAGAGCTACCCAATTTACGAATGCTTTACCAATTTCATTTGATACATTCACTAGCTTCACCATTGCATAAGTGGGCTTGTCTACACACTCCATTGCATATATGTCTACAGGATCTTGGCTGTACCTAAGGTCAAGCACTATTATCCCGTCTCTCGTTAGCAGGAATACTGTGTTGAATCCTCTGCACATTCTGTCTGCATATCTCCTAGCCCTATCCTCGTCGAAGAACTTCTTGAGGTAGTTAAACGTTCCATTAAAGCACTCAGCATAACCCAAAGAATCATTTGTGTACACTGCAGGGTCATTAACCCTCTTCTCTCTGAAGCTAAGGTAGTTCAGCACATCGCTGAAGTACTTCTGAAGAACAGGTAGACACCTCTCATGAGATTTCCTAAGCCTATTTATAAACGCCTTTACACCTGCCTCGCTCTTAACATTCTTTATTCTATAAATGTAGTTACCCCACTCACTAATAGCCTCAAAACATGAGTCTATACCTTTCGAACACTTCTCACTCAAATCACTCAGAACTTTGTTGTAACAATAGTTAGTTGCTACAACATCACCATTGTAACAATACCTGTACAAACTGTATGAGAATAGCATTAATGTATTGAAAAGGTTCCAAATATCCTCTGTGTATGGATACACCTTGTAAACCCTATAACCATACCTGTACTCGTGTATTGGGTTCTGTAGCTCTGGTATGTGGTTCTCTAGCCAGAGCAAGACTCTGTGAACGTATTTAGCCGTGAATACAAAGCCGTCACCTTTCTTAGCACATGAGCTAGTTATGTACTCACATTTAAGCAAATGGTAAGACCTTTGGTAAGGTCTTCCAATGCCTAGGTGAATAAACATCTAATCACCTGTGGAGCAAAAATGGGTTTAGTTTAATCAACCGGTCTTGCAGACTCTAGCAACCAATCCCTAACGAATCTAACCCTGTAGACACCAGGCTCAATCACTATTGCTGGATGCTGTGGATGCATGAGTGGTGTAGGCTTCTCAACAACAACCAGCATCTGGTCAGCATACCTGTACACCTTAGCGTTAAGCACATGTGCATTACCCGTCTCACTCCTAACCTCAAGCCTATCACTCACAGGCTCAGCATACCTCACAACATCTTCGTGCTCAACCTGCTCCAAAACCAAGTCTCCCTGACGGTAAATTCTGACTTTGCTGAGCACTGACATTACCCAAAAAGTGAACTACTTAATATAATGTTAAAGTTACTGCGATAGAGCAACGCTATTTGATAGAGGCATTATTAACGCTGAAAAATACTGACGTAGTAGCGATTAATACTCTCAGTTAAGGGTTGCATAACCTTGGGTAAACTAGTAGAGTTATATGAGGAGAAACGGAGGATTATAGCAAAGCTTAGTGAGATTCTAGAAGATAAAGAGAAAGATAATGCTAGGAGAGATAGTCACAGCAAGAGACTTCCGAGACCATGTGGATTAACTATTCACACTGGTATTGGATGCGACTATGCTTGTACCTACTGCTACATATATGATATGGGGTTTCCTGGAAAAGTTAGACCTTATCCTCTAAAGCCACTAGAGCTAGCTTACGCAATTGCTCTGAACCCCTATGTCTTACCTAGAAAGACTCTTGCGGCCTACGGTGCTGTGACCGAACCTTTTCACCCAGTTACGAAAGACCTTGCCGTATCCTATATAGCAGAGGTCTACAGATGGCTAGCTCTTCCAAG
>JAPWUB010000121.1 GCA_028275745.1 Desulfurococcales archaeon
CTCACTGTTCGTTTTGACAATAGCAAGTACTCTGAGTTTTGCGATAATTTCTCGAGAATCTATCGCACCATTATGCTAGACAAACAGGTTAGCGAGAACAGCAAAAAGCTTCTAATGGAATTAGCACAAAAAACAAATGAGTTCTTTTCAAGTAAGGGGCTCGGCACATGCGTAAAGGAGCTTAAGTACTATAAGGTCAGAGTCAAGGCAATGTTCAGAGACGCTCCATTGCAGGGCGCAAAGGTCACTATAGAAACTGAAGGACGTGTTGTTGCATCTGGTGAAACAGATAATAACGGTTATTGTGAGCTAGAAGTGCCTGAAGGAAAGTTCAGTGTTTATATATATAAAGAATTGAAAGAAGAAGGAGAAGGAGAATACATATATGAAGAACGCTCTATTAATGTGCCACAAGATCTTGAGGTTGTATTTAACATTAAGACAACAAAAACCAGAGGTGAAGTTGAGAAGGAAAGAGAGAAACAGCCACGAATAAAGGAGCTAAGCTAACTTAAAGCATTCCTACAGAATTTGTTTGCTTTTTTGCCAAACTGTTTAAATTTACAGATCAAAGTCTTTAACTATTATCTCAACACTATCATTAGCTTGTTCATGGTAACAGCTATCAGTTTCATAAGTCTCAATATCTGATACTATAGCGGGTATAGGCATTTTACGCAACGCGTTCACAAGACTCATTACGGCTTCGGCATTACCTTCAACACAAACCAGCAATTCATTAATATCAAGGTCCTCTATAAAACCCTTCAATTCTCTCACACGCATTTGCTCATAAATGTAACCTCTCACCCCAAATCCTCGCAGAACACCGCGAACTATAATAAACATAGCCGCCATTGATATGCGCCTCAGATTTTCAAACAGTATTCTCTTTAATATACGGAATATATGGTAATGCATTAATTTACTTTTGCAACAAACAAGTTTTAAGCTATACCTTGAAAGTGATACTGCATGAGCGGTAGACTAAACGATGACATTGACTGTACCGCAACAAGATAATTTGCTGAAACTAGTTGAAGCATATTTTAAGAGGTTGTATTCATCACTTCTAAACTCTATAGTAACGGTTATTCTAACTAAACATCGTTGCGAGGCTCTTATGTACTTAAGTGAAGAAATTATTGCTACGGGTTTCTATATAGATAAGAATACTATAGTCAGTGTTTACCATACTCTCAAAGCAATGCCAAGCGAAATCATGAATATATGCGTGGCTACACCTATTGGCGAGATATATAAAGCTCGTATACTAGGGGTTGACGACGATAACGATGCCGTATTCTTAGACGTTGGCATTGAGGGCTCTCCCTTACCTCTTCTTGATAGTTTGGTTGAGGAAGGATCATTTGTTCTCTCAGTGGGTTTTGCCGAAGGTGTTTTAAGACCTTTCATAACCTATGGCTTGGTAAGTGGACTTGAGGTGAAATCTAACGTTTATGAAAAACAACTAGAAGGTCTAATCCTACTCAACATGCCGATTGCCCCTGGAATGAGTGGAGCTCCTATTATTAATCTTGATGGAAGAAGCGTTGGTATGATAATATCTAGAGCTATTTCAAGTCAGAGTCTATCCCTAGCATTGCCATCTACAAGAATTCTTCTTGATTATCATATGATTAAGAAGGTAGGGAGAATCATCCGTATCAAGTTAGGTATTAGACTTCTTCAGTCTCCTACTGTATTGAGGAGGCTAGGGCTTAAGAATGGGCTTATAGTAGCTGAGGTACTAAACAAAGAGTTGCTAAAGATGTGTGACATTAATGTTGGTGATGTAATTGTTAAGGTTAATGATGTTGAGGTCTTAACTTTAGAGGACTTCAGAAGAAACATAACAAAAAGCGTTATTAGCGGCAACAACATTATAGAGCTGACGGTGATTGGGGGTTTAAAAGAGAAAAAATGTTATATTGATATCAGCAAGTTCCAAATGGAGGTATAAATCTTAATTACTTCTTGAAAGATCTTGCCAATGCTGCAGCCATATCGTTTATTACCTTCTCTGGACTTGACGCTTTCATTATTGCCGAGGCAACGAGCACTCCCGCTGTGCCCAGCCTTATTGCTGCTTCAACATCTTCCGCTGTTGAAATGCCTGCACCAGTCAATATTATTACATCCTTGTTTACCTCTCTAACCTTCGCAACTGTACTTGTTATGACCTCTGGCTTCGCCTTTGATACTGCAATCCCTGTACCTATAAGTTCTGGAGGCTCTACAGCTATTGCCGTAGGCCTTAAAACAGCTACACCTGCTGCCGCCAATGGCGTATCAGCACATACGAGGGTTTCTAAACCATACTTCTTGGCAAGCTCCACAACAGCAACAATTTCATCCAACCTAAGCCTATGTTCACTGTGATTAACTAGAACACCTTTAACATTCATCTCCTTTAATGCAGCAACAGGAAGCCATCCAGTATAGGCGCCAAACTCATAAGGATCTGCATGCTGGGCAAAGACAGGAATTGAGACTGATTC